>CAINCM010000028.1 GCA_903847005.1 uncultured Chloroflexota bacterium
CCACGATGTCGGCAGAACCGGTGGTGAGGTCCCACGCCGACTCGGCATGCACACTGTAGTCAGCCGATCTGGTGTCTTCCGTGCCCCACTGCTCGTCGTACCGAGGGTCAGAGGGTTCGAGCGCCGCACGCATCTTGATCACCGGTTCGACGCGAGCGACGCGGTCGTCGGTAAACCTACGCAGGTCCGACGGGAGCGCCTTGCGCCCGAGGTCGACGATCACCCGTTCGTCCTCGCGGCGCACGGCCTGGACGCCGAGCGGCAGACTGCCGCGAGCCGACGATTCGTAGGTCACGACAAGGTAGTTCGTCCAGTTCTCGGGTGAGGACTCGGCGGCGCGTGCCGGGAGCGCGTTAAGCAACAGGGCACCGACAAGAGCGAACCCGATCTCTCTCCTCAGCATGTCGAGCCTCCTGACCCTTGGGTGCGCCGTCCGACAGTATCTGGTGCGCCCGGAGGGACTCGAACCCCCGACCCTCTGGTCCGAAGCCAGATGCTCTAATCCGCTGAGCTACGGGCGCGTGTCTGACGCCAGCCTACCGCGGCTGAGGTTGCTGGTCGGGGCGAGAGGATTTGAACCTCCGACCTCGTCGTCCCGAACGACGCGCGCTACCAAGCTGCGCTACGCCCCGACCGATCCCGTACGAGGACGGGAGGGAAGGATAGCCGATTCGCCGACCCACCGACCCCGCTGGGGTTGAAGCGAGGCTCGTCTTCGACGCCGATCCGATCAGCGCACGGCGTACTTCACGGGCGCGCTGCGCGCCTCGCGGTGCTCGGCGGTGCCCGGCGTGCGTAGGCGCCACGTCCAAGCGCCGGCTGTGGGCGTCCAGGCGTAGCTCACCACTCCGTCCGCGTTCGGCATCACGGGGATGCGCTCGACAGCCTCACAGCGGGTGAACGACGCGTTGCAGCGAGAGCGAACGAGGGTCAGGTCGGTCACGGCCGATGGGAGCACTTGGAACGAGACGACCTGGGCGGCGCCGACGGCAACTGTGCGAATCTCCCGGCTCCCCAACACGACGATCCTCGGCGCAAGGGTCACCCGAATGCGCGCGCTGACCGCGGGCCATCGCGTCGCCGAGCCGAGATATCGCAACTGATAGGTGCCGCTCTCTGGCGGCTGGATGGAAACCGACTGCGGCCCGCCGCCCGACTCCACCCGCGTCTCCCCGGCCGGCTCCCACGTGCCGTCACCGGCCTCCGACGTGAGGCGTTCCAGAAGAATAACCGCTCCTGCGGGAAGTGCGGTGGTCTCGAAGACGATCCGCGCCGGGGTGCTTCCCACCGCCGTCAACTTCGTTTGACCGGCGATGATCCGCGGCCTGAACCGATACGAGAGCACCCACGGCTCCACGACGATGCTGTTCCCCGCGCGATCCCGAGCGCTCCCTCCCTGGACAACATATTCAACGCCCGGCGTGAGCGCCTCCGCCACGCTGTAGGTGCCGATCCGCGTCTCCGGGTCGTAGCTCCCGATCCCACGGATCACGTTGCCGCTGGCGTCTTGGATGCTGATCGCCGATCCGCCCCACGACGATCTTCGCAGCGGTTCGGTGAACTGATAGCGAATCATCGGACGGCTGACGCTGACCAGGCTGCTCAAGCTCGGCGAGAGGAGCGACCCGACGGGGGCGGTCAGGTCGAGGATGACCGTGTCGCTCGCCGTCGCGGAGACAAGGCCGGCGCCGTTCGTCACCTGCATCTCCACGCGGTGCTCGCCTTCGGTCTCCGCAAACGTTGCCTGCGCGGTGCGCGCAAACGGCTGCCAGGCGCCCCACCCGCCGGCGTCGACTCGCATGCGCATCTCCTCCAGGCCGCTGAGCGACTCCGTGGCATTCACCGCCACGCTCACGGTCGCGCTGCTGACGCGACCCGCACCGTCGGCGATATCGAGGGCGAGGAACGGCGGTGTGGGGTCGAGGATCAGTGCAACGGTCAAGGTGAAGGCGTACGCGCGCTCCTCGTTGCGCCCGTTCACGTCCAGGTAGTACGTGCCGGCGGCAAGAGGCGCCGCAAACCCCTGGGATCCGCCCGGCTGCGCCGACTGCTTGATCGGCGTCCCGCTGACAACGGAGGTGGCACTGCCGTCGAATAGATAGAGCCCGAGCTCAGCGCCCGCCTCGCCGCGCAGCTGGACGAGCGCAACTCGCGCCTCGGTCAGCACCAGCCGCCAGACTCGGTCGTAGCTGGACCCGCCGACGCTGCCGCTCGCTCGCCCTCCGCTCCAGAGCGTCCCCGGGATCTCGGCGGCGTTGTCCTCCGCGGCGCGCAGGCTGACCGGGTTGGCGCCGGCAGCGGCGAACAGAGAGCAGGCAAGTGCGAGGGCGAGCCCGATCGAGCGATGCGTCATGTGCAGGAGGATACCCGCTCCACCCCCCTGAGACGCCCAGAGGCCCCGGGGTCTCCCCCGGGGCCTCTGGAGTACCTACTGGATCGTGCTCCAGTCGGAGCCGCTACTTAGCGGAAGCGCACCTTGATCGTGTCTGACTCGTCGCTCGTCTCCGAGAACGCGTAGACGTAGATCACGGTGTTGCGTCGAGACAGCACGAGGGTCGCGACACCGTCACCGTTTGCGCGGCGTCGGAACTCGACCACGTTGCCGTTGGCCTTCTCCACCTGGAAGTAGACCGACTCGAAGGCAGCGTCTTCACCCGCATCAAGCGTGATCGTCGCCACCGTCTTCGCAGCGTTGCGAGACTTGCTGATCGTCACCGTGTCCTCGCCAGTGGCGCGGAACGTGAGTGTTGCGACCAGTTCATCTTCATCAGCGTCTGCAAGATCTGGCTCGGCGACCGTCGCCGTGTAGGTAAACAGACCGCGTCGACCGAAGTCGTACTCGTCGTCCACCTCCGCCAGCACAATCTCGCCGCCGCTGTATTCGTCCGAATCCACATCCGTGAGGTCAATGATGTCCTCGTCGAGTTCGTCCACGAGGTCAGCATCGCCTTCAAAGGTGAGGTCGCCGAAATCGAGGTCGTCGACTCCGTCGCCGAGAGGTCGTCCCTCTCCGTCCTGGACGGTGGCAACGATCTCAAGATTGCCATCGTCACCGGTGCCGTCGTCGTACTCCTGAGGACCGGTTGCATCGCTTGCGGCAATGGACTTGATGATCGCATCCGAGCCGTCGGCGGTGCAGGTGATCGTCACCGTGTTGGACACGGCATCACCTGACTCGATCGCGACAGCATAGCTCTGTCCAGCCATCGCATCAGCCTCGTCGTCTTCAAGAGTGACGCACGCATTTGCAGCGAGAGGATAGAGCGTCATACCGCCGTCTGCATCAGCAGCCGGGGTATCGTCGAACGGCTCCACGAGATCTCCGTCGCCGTTCTCTGGGTTGTCTTCCCAGTTATCGATCGCTGCCAGCTCCTCACCTTCGGTGACGGCTCCGTCAGGGCCGTTGAGCACGTTGCCCGCAGCGTCCTTGCCGACGACCTTGAACCAGTCGTCGATGCTGGCGTTGTCTGTTGCCACGTACTTGTAGCCGCCGACAATCGAAAGCGTGAGGGTAGCCTCTGGGCCGAAGACGCTGACGCTCATCGTGGCGACAGTCGTATACGCGCCCGTGCTGTCCGCATCGCGCGCCGAGATCGTCACGGTCGCATCCTTGACGGAAGCCGTGGCGGTCGAGGCGGCGAGACAGACGAAATAGTTTTCGTCTCCGGCGTCCTCTTCCGCGACGTCGGCAAGTTCATCAGTCTGACCGAAGATGTCATCTTCGTCGCTTTCCATGTCAACACAGTCGCCGCCACTGTCAGGAAGCGCAACCAGAAGCTTGGACGAGCTCGAGGCCACCTTCAGATCGGCCTCCGCGATTCCATCAGTTCCAGTGCCCGAGGCACCAGCCGAGAAGAGCGTGAACTCGACTCGAGCATCATCGGTTGTGTCTTCTGCATCAGCGTCAGCTGAGTAGATGCCCCATGCATCGGCATCATCGTTTTCATGAACATCGGTATCCGCGGTGAGCACCGTGTACCGAGGCTTCGGATCGTTCACGCGCGCTGCCAAAGCAGACGGCGCGAAGGCGGACCCGAAGATCCCGGCGAGGATGCTCGCCGTCGCAACTGCCGTTGCGAACTTCTTGCTAATAGACACTAGTGTGTCCTCCTAACTACAGAACCCGGGGGAAATGCCCCTGGTTCACTAACCGTGCCA
>CAINCM010000029.1 GCA_903847005.1 uncultured Chloroflexota bacterium
GCCGACACCGACGACGGAACCCCACCACCCTCGCGTCCACGCGCGCGACGACCATCGAGCGGCAGCGGTCCGAACTTCACCCGCCCCAAGTTGAGCCTGCGCTCGCTCTTCTTCCCCGCGCTCTTCGGCATCTTTCTAGTCGGTGGTCCCATCGTCGGCCTGCTCACCGATGCGCGATGGTTCGATTCGCTCGGCGCCGGTGCGATCTTCTGGCAGCGACTGCAGATCCAGGGAGCCCTCTTCGCCGGCGGAACCCTTGCGTCGCTCATCTTCCTCCTCGGCATGATCGGGATCGCGTCGTTCATTGCGCGACGCGGCGGCACGCTACCGGCGGAACCAAAGGAGCAGGCGGCGCGCCCGGAGCGCGAGCCGCTGATCAACGAGCGGGGTCAGATTCGGGTCGACGGTCTCGGCGAGGCGCTGCGCGACCTCTTCAGTGCGGGATCCGGTGGCGGCAGCACCGTCGCCGCAGTGGGAAGCGGCGTCTTGCGCATCGGCGCGCTGCTCGTCGCGCTCTTCATCGGTGCGCAGGTCGCTGCAAACTGGGAGGCGATCAGCCTCTGGCAGAACGCCGTCACTTTCGATCCGAGCGGCACCGCCGTGGTCGACCCGGTCTTCGGTCGCGACATCTCGTTCTACTTCTTCGAGCTTCCCGTCTTGCGACTCGCCCAGGGGATCGGCGTGACGCTGCTCCTTGCAGGGACGATTGCGGCGGCGCTCCGCTATCTCCCCGCCATCGGCGCTCGCGGACTCGGGTTCGTCGGCACGCTGCCACGCCTCCACCTTGCGCTGATGATCGGCGGCGTCTTGCTCGCGACGGCGTACGGATATCAGCTGGACAAGCTGGAGCTGGTCTACTCGAACACGGGAGTGGCAACGGGAGTGTCGTACACGGACAACGCCGCGAGGCTTCCGGGGCTCGACATCCTCACGGCGATCGCCGCGATCGCCGCCGCATTCTTGATCGGCGCGGCCCTGACGCGCACGGTCTGGCCGCTGACCCTGACCGCACTCGTCTGGTTCGGCGCCTCCGGCGTGCTCGGCGGGCTCTATCCGGAGTTTGTCCAGCGCTTCCAGGTGCAGCCGAACGAGTTTGCCTTGGAGGAGCCGTACATCGCGAACAACTTGAAGATGACGCGTCTCGCCTTCGGTCTCGACGGGTGGAGCGAGCTGCAGTACGACGGCGAGGACGCCCTCACCGCCGACTCGAACGCCACGGACGCCGAGACGTTTGCAGACGCCCGACTCTGGGATTACCGACCGCTGCAGCAGACGCTCGATCAGCTGCAGACGGTTCGTCAGTACTACAACTTCGCCGACGTGGATGTCGACCGCTACGTGATCGACGGCGAGCAGCGACTCGTCATGCTCTCTGCACGCGAGCTGAATCCAGATCGCGCACAGCAGTCTGCTGCCTGGGTGAATCGCCGGATCACCTTCACGCACGGCATCGGCGTGGCCATGGTGCCGGTCGCCGAAGTCGGTTCGGGCGGTCTTCCGCGCCTGATCATCCGCGACATCCCACCCGTCTCGACGGACGGTGCGCCGGTGGTCAGCGAACCGCGGATCTACTTCGGAGAACTCGATGACGACTGGGTCATCGTCGGTGCGAAGACTCCGGAGTTCGACTATCCGATCGGCGAGGGGGAGACCGATGCGGATGGCGTGACCGCTGGCGACGCGACCACGAGCTGGAGCGGCGAGAACGGCATCTCGCTCGGCACCCTTGCCGACCGGCTCCTCTTTGCGGCACGCCTCGGCGACCTGAACCTGCTGATCAGCGACCAGATCACCTCCGAGAGCCAGCTCCTCTGGCGGCGCACGGTGAGCGAGCGCATCAGCGCACTCGCGCCCTTTGTGAGCTGGGACCGCGACCCGTATCTGGTGATCCGAGAAGACGGCGGGCTCAGCTACATCGTGGACGGATACACCGTGAGCGGGCGATTCCCGAACGCGCAGTCGTTCGATCCTTCGCTCGCGCGCACCAGCCTCGACCGGCCAGTCAACTACATCCGCAACAGCGTGAAGGCCACCCTCGACCTCTACACGGGCGAGACGAAGCTCTACATCGCAGATCCGAACGACCCGATCGCCCGTGCCTGGAGCGGCGTCTTCCCGACGCTCTTTCAGCCTCTCGACGCCATGCCCGCCGACCTGCGGGCGCACCTCCGTGTCGGCGAGGAGGGCTTCGATGTCACGACCCGCATGTACGCGCGCTATCACGTGACCGATCCGCAGACCTTCTATCGACAGGACGACGTCTGGACCGTTCCAGAGGCGTCCGCCGGCACCCAGTCTCTTCCGGGTGAGGCCTACTATGTGCGCGTTCGACTCCCCGGCGAAGAAGGGGCGGAGTTTGCGCTGATCCAGCCGCTCGTTCCCACAAGCCGCCCGAACATGATCGCCTGGGTCGCCGCGCGCAACGACGGCGACAAGTACGGCCAGGTGGTGAGCTATCGATTCCCGAAAGACACCTCGGTCTTCGGTCCGGCGCAGGTGAACGCACGCATCGATGCGGACCCGATCATCGCCGCGCAGACCACGCTCTGGGATCAGTCGGGGTCGACGGTGATTCGCGGAAACTTGATCGTCACGCCGGTGGGGAACAGCATCGTCTACCTGCAGCCGGTCTACCTGCAGTCGACGTCCAGCTCGTTCCCTGAGTTCCAGAAGATCGTCGCCGCCACCTCGGACAAGGTCGTCTGGGGCGATTCACTCGCGCAGGCGCTCAACCTCCTGGTCGGCGGCGGCGTGGTCGACCCAGGCGGCGGAAGCGAGCCAACGGACGTCAGCGGACTTGTGACGCGCGCATCGGAACTCTTTGCGCAGGCGCAGGAGGCGCTGCGCGCAGGAAACTTCGCGCTCTACGGCGATCGCATTGCCGAACTGCAGCGCGTGCTCGACACGCTCGCCGAACTGACATCCGGAACGACGCCATAGGCGACGCGCGCCCGCGACCGGGCATCCTGCAGCTCTCGGGCAGAGAGGCGCCAGCCCTCTATGGGATCGGGCTTGTGGCGAGCATCGGCGGTGGCTCGCTTCTCTTTGCCGCCTTCGCTGGGGCGGGAGTGGTGGCGCTCGGCTCTGGGCTGCTGCTTCTCTCGCTCGGCCTCATCGGACTCAACGGCGCGTCGGCGCTGCAACGCAGAGTCGATACGCCCGAGTGGAGTTGGCGCGGCCCAGGGCCCATGGCCCTCTTCTGGTCGGTGCTCCCGCTCGCCATCCTCGCACCGACCCCGCTCCTGCTCCTCGCCGCGCCGTTCGGCGGTTTCGAGCAGCTCGATCCCGCCGTCGCAACGCTCGGCATCGCGTTCAGCACCAACGTGGCGACCACGCTGATCGTTGCGCTCACGGTCGTCGGCACGGGAGCGGCGCGGTGGCGCGAGATCTTTGGGCAGCACCGCATCGCCTCGCCGAACCTGCCAGCAGCTGATCGGCGCGGCGGTGCGCTCGGAGATGTCGCCTGGGGAGTTGCTCTCACCCTGCCGATTGTGGTTGCCGCGGCAGCACTCAGCGCCATCCTCATCCAGGGGACCGGCGCCGTGCCGGAGTCGCCGCTCCCCCCATCGGTGAACGTCGGCGCCCTGCTGCTCAATCTGCTCAGCGCCGCGCTCATCGCGCCGATCGGCGAAGAGATCC
>CAINCM010000030.1 GCA_903847005.1 uncultured Chloroflexota bacterium
CGTCGGGTGCGGGCGTGTGAATCGTGAGCGGCATGGCGGCAGTATGCCCTATCCCTTCTGCACCGCTTCACGCCATGCGGCCAGATCCACCTCGCGCAGGCGCGGCGAATCGGTCAGACCGCCAGCGCGACCGCGCTTGCCGGACTGCACGCCGTCGACTTCGTGGATGTCCGCCGTGAAGTCGACGGGGCGAGCCCCGGAGATGGCACTGCCGACCGCATAGGTGTCGACCGGAGACGCCGCCGCCTTGAACTGGGCGATGCGCTCCACCGTCAGACCTCCGGAGATCACGATCTTCGCGTGGGTCGCGCCCGCCGCGTCGAGTGCGGCGCGGACCTCTGCCACGAGTTCGGGGGTGACACCGCCAAGTTCGCTCGCTCGGTCGAGCCGAACGCCGCCGAGCCGATCGCCGAGCGCCTTCGCCACGCTTGTGGACTCTTCGGCCTCATCACGGAACGTATCGACGAGCACGATGCGCGGCACCTCCGCATCGACGGCACGGTCGAAGGCGAGCGCCGCGTCCACCGTGTCGCCGTAGATCAAGACGAGGGCGTGCGGCATGGTTCCGACGGGTGCGATCTGGTGGCGCGCGCTTGCCGCAGATGTCGATGCGCCGAGCGCGCCACCGATCAGCGCCGCATGGTCGAGGCGGTCGGCAACGTTCGGGTGCACGTGCCGCGCGCCGAAGGCGATCACCCGCGTGGGCGCGGCCGCGTCGACGATCGCTCGCGCGGCGGTCGCCCAGCCGGTGCCGTGCGCCATGGCGCCCAGGTAGGCGGTCTCCAGGTGCGCAAAGCTGAGATACGGCGCGCGGATTCGCAGCACCACCTCCTTGGCTCCGATCAGGTCGCCGTCTCGGAGGGCCCAGACGGTCGCCCTCCCTGCCGCTGCCTCCTCCTGGAGCGCGACGGCGAGGAGCCCCTTCACCTCGTCGATGCCGCAGAGGGTGGCCCCCTCCTTCCTGCAGAAGACCTCCATCGTGACCATCGGATCGCGTCCGTCGTTGCGCAGCACCTGCTGCGTGCGCAGGAAGTAGACGTCAGCGTTCTCGCCGCGCAGCAGCGCGGGAAGCGGTGGCGGGACGGGTCGTGTGGGGCGATCGACCTCTGACATGTGTCAAGTGTAGCCGCGCCCCTGCGATGGATCCGAACGCGATGCGCTAACCCTCGAGTCGTTCGGCAAGATCTCCCACGCGTGCGAGCAGCGGACGATTCCTGCGCTCTCCGCCCGGGTCTGGTGGCACCCTCCCACCGATCCAGATCCACTCTGCCGTCTCGCTGACAAGCGCGTCTGCGATCAGCAGGATGCGCGCGAGGGCCTCACGCAGCTGTTCAGCGGTTGCGTCGGCAGCGCGAAGCTCGACGCTCATCGTGGGGCGACCATCGTCGGCAATGGCGAACTTCACGAACGGGAAGCGGTCGTTCCACTGCAAGAGGCGACGATACGCTGCGCGGATGCCGTCACCAAGCGGCGGCGCAAGCATCGCCCAGACGATCAGCGCGCCGCCTGGGCGCGCGTCATGGATGATGCTGACGCGCAGCGCGCGGCGCACGTTGCCGTCGAGCTCGAGATCCCAGACGGTTGCATCCTCGCGCCGATGTGGCGTTGCGGCGGTCGCGCCGAACGATGCGAGAAGTGCAGGGATCTCCGCCGCGCTCAGCATGACGAGCGCCTAATCCGCGGGGCAGGCGCCGCCTGGCAGATACTGCTGGATACAGACGTACTTGCCTCCAGAGAGCATGGAGAGGTGGAGGTGCGGTCCCGTCACGTTTCCGGTCGAGCCCACGAAGGCGATCAGCTGGCCTGCGGTCACGTAGTCACCGGCGTTGACACGCCAGCGTGGCTCGCTGCTTCGCGACCCGTCACCCACGTGCCCGTAGATGCTCACCATGGACTTGCTGTGCGCGATCCAGACCCACGCAAGGCGTCGCATCCCCTTCCAGACGACACAGTACGAGCAGGTTCCCGCGATCATCACCTTCCCCGTTGCTGCCGCGTAGATCGGCGTCCCCGCGGGCGCTGAGATGTCCACGCCGTTGTGGAAGTACGGCCGTGCGGACGGGCAGCTCCCGTTTCGCGGATAGATCTTCCAGCTGACGCATCCGAACTTCTGGGAGATGTACGGTCGATAGCCGTTCTTCGGCTGGACAAACCCGGCGGCGGTGCGGGCGATCGGCCACGTCCAGCCCCCCTGATACAGGATCGGAAGCGAAGATCCGAACTGCTGCTTGAGCAGTCGATCGACGATCGATTTGACTTGCGCCTCCTCGGCCTTCAGCGCGGCGACGGCGGCGGCGAGACGCGCCTTGTCATTGAGCACGCGATCCATCGCCGCCTTCTGGGCTGCGATCGCCTTCTTCTGTGCCGCGATCGCAGCGGCGAGACGCACCTTCGCCGCCTCGAGGAGCTTCACCTGCTTGTCGAGTGCCGCCTTCTGCGCGGCGGCCGCGCGGCGAAGCTTCTCCGTCTCGGCGCGGTTCTGCCGGACCTGCTCTTCGATCGCGGCGAGGCGCGCCGCGTCGCGACTGATGCCGTCTGCAAGCGAGACGTCCGCCTTGCCGAGTGCCGAGAACCCGGCGAGGTCGATCAGCAGGTCCGTGAAGCTCTGGCTCGAGAGAAGTGTCCAGAGGGGCGGAGTCTGGTCGGCGATGTACGCCTCACGGATGCGCGCGGCGAGGATCGCCTGGCGAGCGGCGAGATCGCGCGCCTTCTCCTCCTGTTGGCGCACGAGCCGCGAGATCTCCGAATCGAGACGCTCCACCTCGGCTTCGAGTGCCTGCAGTTCCGCCTTCGCCTTCTCGACGACGGCGGCGAGGCGGGTCACCTCGCTCGTGATGTTGGCGAGCGAGGCCGTGTTCTTCGCCAGCGCCGCGGTGGTCGCCTTCAGCTGCGCCTCGAGGTCCTTCTGCTGTGCGATGAGCGCGTTCAGCGCCTTCTGCTGCGCGGCGAGTTGCGCGGCGAGCTCCTTCTGTCGTGCGAGCGCATCGTCGAGTTGGTCGGCGCGAACGGGCGAGACGCTGCCGAACCCGAGTCCGACGAACAGGAGCGGGGCCACGAGGAGCGCGGCGACGCGCGCACGCCACGTCGTCAGTATTCGGCTCGGAGCAGTGCGGGCTACCATCGCTGCCTCCAGTCGTCCTGACTGGAAGCGTATCAGCCTCAGCGGCGGACGCCACCCCCCATGGCGAGCTCGACGAGCGTCGGATGCGCGGAGCCTGTCGACCCGCGTCCGGCCCATGGCGCCGACGAGCGGCGATACGCCGTTCCCGCGATGTCGAGATGCACCCACGGCACGGTCGTGAACTCGCGCAAGAAGAGGCCGCTGCGGACGAGCGACGCCTCTCGTGTGCCCGAGTTCTGCATGTCAGCGGACCAGGTATCCATGTTCTTCACATACGCATCGGCGAGCGGATACGGCCAGAGCACCTCACCGGCACGGCGTGCCGCGAGGTGCACCTCGTCCAAGAAGGCGGGGTCCGATCCGCAGCTCCCGGCGACTTCGCCGCCGAAGGCCGAGTAGACGATCCCTGTCAGCGTCGCCACATCGACGAGGTGCGTCGCGCCAAGGTCGCGCTCCGCAAAATGGAGTGCGTCGCCGAGGATGAGCCGCCCCTCCGCGTCCGTGTTCGTGATCTCGACTCGCCTCCCGTTCAGCGCGGTCACCACGTCACCTGGACGCGTGGCGTGTCCGGAGGGCATGTTCTCCACGCAGGCGGCCACGGCGTGGATCGGGCGCCCCGGATCGAGCTGTGCGACGGTGGCCGCCGCCTCCAGCACCGCGATCGCGCCGTTCTTGTCCATCTTCATCTCTTCCATCCCGTCCGCGGGCTTGATGGAGATTCCACCTGTGTCGAAGCAGACACCCTTGCCGACCATGGCGAGCCTGCGGCCGAGCGGATCCTTGGCGCGCGGCGCCCCGCCGGAGAGGACGACCATGCACGGTGGGTTCTCGGATCCGCGCCCGACCGCCATCAGCATGCCGGCACCCATGCGCTCGAGTTCGCGCGCACCGATGATGCGTGCGCGAAGCCCGACCGCGCGCGCTCGATCGCGCGCCTCTTCCGCAATGCCGAGCGGCGGCATCTCATTTGCGGGGCGATTCGCCCAGCGCTTCGTGCGCACCGTCCCGTCAGCGATGATCTCCGAACGTCGCACTGCAGCCTTTGCGGCAGGCAGGTCGCTCCCTGCGGGCAGGAGGATCTCCACGATCTCGAGCGGTGCCGGGAACGCCTCTACGCGACTCTTCCCGTCGAGACCCTCATGGAACGAACCCTCGACGATGCCGCGAACGATCAGCTCGACGGCGAGCACGGCGGCGTCGAGTTTCAGCGTCGATGACGCGCTGATCCCTTCACCGAACGATGCGCCGCCGTTGGCGCGAAGCGCCGGCGATGCGCCATCCAACGCGGCAACGATCGGCGCGGCGTCGATGACGAGACGACGGACGTTGCGGCCGGCGAGCTTCCGGGTGACCGCCGCCGCCCAGCGAACGATCGCCTGTCGGTCAAGGCTCTCGGCGCCGCCGAGGCCGGCGAAGAGGATCTGCTCGGCGGGTAGGTTTCCCGCCGGTGAAGCGGAGAAGTGAAAGCGCGCGGCACTCCCCTCGCCTACGGCGCGCAGCGCCGAGAGCTGTCCGCCGCTGCGACGATCGATCTCGGTGATGTATGTGGACTGACGCCTCTCGGCGGCCAACGGGATGGCCAACACTCCGCCGCGCCCTGTCGCCCCTCGAAGTCCGTTGGCACTGACGCTTATTCGCATCGCTCCCCCTCGCTACTGCTGGGAGATCTTGCGGCGCAGGTAGCCGAGCCGACCCCCCATGTCTTGCGGGACGAAACCGAGCTCGCGCTCAACGGCGTCCGTCGCCCCGATGTTATCCAGTGCCAACTGTCGCAACTGGTCCGTTGCGACAGGGAACGGGAGTCGGACCGCCTCCGACACCCCCGCCACCAGGCGAATGAGCGGAACGGGCATGGGGACCACGATCCGCCGCTTGCCGAGCGCACGCGCAACCTCTTGCGTGATCTCGGTGTACGTCCAGTAGCGAGGACCGCCAAGCTCGAACGAGCGGCGTGCGCTCTTCGGGTCACCGAGCGCCTGCACGATCGCACGCGCGACGTCGCCGACCCAGACGGGCTGGAAGCGACTCTTCCCGTTGCCAGGGACGGGAACCGCGGGGGCTGGGATCTTGACGAGTGCGGCGACGATGTTGAAGAATCCGTCGCGCTCGCCCCAGATCAGGCTCGGCTTGATGATCGTCCAATCGAGCGACGACTCGCGAACGGCGCGCTCTGCGCGCGCCTTCGATTTGGCGTAGTGAAGCTCCTCACGATCCTGCACTCCGAGTGCACCGAGATGCACGAATCGTGTGATCCCGGCGGCGGATGCCGCGGCGATCATCGCTTCGGTCCCCGCCGTGTTGATGCGCAAAAGGTCTGCGCCGTTGTTCCAGTCTCGCGGGATCGCCACAAGGTGCACGATCGCATCGCAGCCGACGAGCGCCGCCGACAGCGATGCGGGGTTCGTCACGTCGCCGATGCGTGTCGTCAGGCGCGCCGCGTAGGTTGCGTTGCGCTCCGCGATCGTCGCTGCGGCCTTTGGGGTTCGCGCGAGGGCAACGACATCGTGTCCTGCCGCGAGCAGCGCGGGGAGGACGTGACTCCCAACGAAACCCGACCCGCCCGTGAGAAAGATTCGCGCCATGCCCCTTCCCTCCTTCTGCTGACCCAAACTCTATGATGCGGCGATGAACGCCGCACTGCTCGCAGGCATCTTCGCAGGCTACGCGATCGCAGTCCCCGTTGGCGTCATCGCCGTGCTCATCATCGAGACGGGGATGGCAGGGGGCCTCCGTCGCGGGCTC
>CAINCM010000031.1 GCA_903847005.1 uncultured Chloroflexota bacterium
CGCGATTCGATTCGAGCGCACCGAGATTCGCACCACGGCGTGGGATCCGCTCAACACCGTGGCGACGGTCGGCGGTGGACTCTTCCCGCTGATCGCGCGCACCTTCGGGAGCCGAGAGCGGCGCGCGAGAGATCTTGCCTCGCGTCTGAGCGCGCTCCCGCACGCGCTCGAGGAGGCGATCGACGCCCTTGTCGGCGTCCCCGAGCTGCGCGTTGCGGCAGATGACGGTGCGCCGCGTCGCGCCGGCGAGGCGGCTCCGAGTGGCGAGCTGGCGCTCCCCGCGCGACCGATCAGTCGACTGCACACCGAGACTGCGATCGAACAGGCGGCGGGGATCGCCGAGCTCGCAGAGATGGGCGTCGAGGTCTACGGAGATGAACTGAGAGGTGCGGCGGATGCGGCGCGGGCCGCGGCGGAGCGGTTCACGCAGCGGCTGCGGGACGAGGTGTTGCCGCGCAGCGACGGCGAGGGTCGCTACGGTGCCGCCCGCTATGACCGCGCGCTGCGACACACGCTCTTCGGATCTCACGATCGCGCGGCGGTCCAGCGTGCGGCGGAGCGAGAGTTCACGGCGGTTCGCGAACGCATCATCCAGATTGCGCGCGAGATCGCACCGCACTGGATCGGCGAGGCTGAGGCGGCACGCATGGAGGGCGATCCCCATCGTCTCGTCGGTGCGGTGTTGCATGCGATCGGGGGCGAACACTCTGCGGCGGCAGATCTCCTGGATCGATGCCGCGAAGAGACCGCGCGATGCGAGGCGTTCATCAAGCGCACGGGCCTGCTCGACCTCCCGAGCGAACCGCTTCAGATCACGTGGACGCCGCGATTCTTGCGCGCGTATGGCGGGGCCTTCCTCGACTCGCCGGGCCCGCTCGACAAGGGCGAAACGAGCTTCTTCTATGTGACGCCTCCAGCAGACGACGCCACGCCCGAACAGGTGGAGTCCATGCTGCGCGAAGACAACGATCGCATGCTCGCGCTGCTCGCCATCCATGAGGCGATCCCCGGTCACTATCTGCAGCTTGCTGCGGCGAACGAGACGGATCGCCCCCTTCGCGCTGCGTTCGGTTCCGGGGTCTTTGCCGAAGGGTGGGCGGTCTACGTGACGCAGGTGATGCTGGACGAGGGGTTCGGCGGCGGCGACAAGGCGCTCGAGCTTGTGCACTGGAAGTTCTATCTCCGTTGCGTTGCGAACGCACTCCTGGATGTCGGTATCCATGCGGACGGGCGCGATGAGGCATGGGCGCTCAACCTGATGGTGGGCGAGTCCTGGCAGGAGGAGTCTGAGGCGAAGGCGAAGTACCTCCGCGCGCGACTCACCGCGACCCAGCTCCCGACCTATTTCATCGGTTCAGTCGGTTGCTGGGAACTCGAAGATCGTGCGCGCGCCGCCATCAGCGGCGCAGCGCATCAACACCTCGGACTTCCTGGAAACCGCCCAGCGGTCGCGGGGTTCAGTCGTCCCGCGCATCTCCGTGCCATGCTTCGGCACGGCACGCCGCCGATTCCGCTCCTCGAGCGGTTGATGCAGTCGCCGAGCTAGCCCAGATCGCCGCGTGGCAGCGTCGCGCTGCCACCGCGTCAGCGAGGCGTTCGCGCGGGTCGCCCATCTCCCTCTGGCACGGCGCCAGGAGCGGAGAGCGCGGCGGTTGCCGCTGCTGAGTAGGCAACATCCGTTGGGCTCGACGAACCCTTGACCGTGACCGACTGCGCTCCCGTTGGCGGCTGTGCCGTCGGAGGAAGGATCGAGCGACCGGGGAGGCGGTGCTC
>CAINCM010000032.1 GCA_903847005.1 uncultured Chloroflexota bacterium
CCGCGCCGATTGCACGCTGCGCCATCTCCGCATCGAAGACGGTCCCAACGCCAACGGCGAGCCGCGGGTGCGTAGCCGCAAGGCGCCCGATCGCCGCAACGGCCGCCGACTCGGCCCCGTCGCCGCGCAGGAGAAGTTCGAGTGCAGGGACGCCGCTTGCAAGACAGGCGTCGGCCCAATCGCTCACCTCCGCCACGTGTAGCGGACTGATCGCGGGGAGAAGTCTCGCGCGCGAAAGGACGTCGAGTGGACTGGCGGCGGGACGGAGGTCAGGGCTCATGGCGCGATTCTCCCACGCACGCGCGGGCTTGGGGCGCTGCGCCGCTCTGGTACGCTCGCTTCATGGCGAAGACGATCGTCCAGAAGATCTGGGATCAGCATGTGGTGAGCCAAGATGAGGGGGCGCCCGCCATCCTCGCCATCGACCTGCACCTGATCCACGAGGTGACCAGTCCGCAGGCGTTCACCGGCCTCCGCGCACGCGGCCTGAAGGTGCGCAGACCCGACAAGACGGTCGCCACCGCCGACCACTCCATCCCGACCACGCCACGCAACCTGCCGATCGCCGACGAAGCGGCGGCGACACAGGTGAAGCAGCTCGAGACGAACTGCAACGAGTTCGGCATTCCGCTGCACGGTTGGGAGTCGCCGAACCAGGGGATCGTCCACGTCATCGGGCCAGAGCTCGGCCTCACGCAACCGGGGGCCACCATCGTATGCGGCGATTCGCACACCGCCACGCACGGCGCCTTCGGCGCGCTCGCGTTCGGCATCGGCACGAGTGAGGTGGAGATGGTGCTCGCCACCCAGTGCCTCCTGCAGCGCACGCCGAAGACGTATCTCGTCCGAGTGGATGGGAGGCTGCAGAGCGGCGTCTCCGCAAAGGACATCATCCTCGCCCTCATCGCGCGCATCGGCGTCGGCGGCGGAACCGGCCACGTCTTCGAGTACGCGGGCGAAGCGATCCGCGCCCTCTCCATGGAGGAGCGCATGACGATCTGCAACATGAGCATCGAGGGCGGTGCACGCGCAGGACTCGTGGCCCCCGACGAGACCACGTTCGCCTATCTGAAGGGTCGTCCGCACGCGCCGCAGGGTGCGGCGTGGGACGAGGCGGTCGCGCGCTGGCGGCAGCTGCCGAGCGACCCGGGTGCAACCTACGACAAGGAGATCGTCATCGACGCGAACGCGCTCGAGCCGATGGTCACCTACGGCACGAATCCCGGCATGGGCCTGCCGATCAGCGGCAGCGTTCCAGATCCCGCCACCGAGCGCGACCCTGCGAGTGCACGTGCGCTGGCGCGTGCCCTCGAATACATGGATCTCACCGCGGGGCAGCGCATCTTGGATCAGCCGGTGAACACCGTCTTCATCGGAAGCTGCACGAACGGTCGCATCAGCGATCTGCGGATCGCCGCGAACGTCTTCAAGGGGAAGCGCGTGGCGAGCGGCGTGCGCGTCATGGTGGTGCCCGGCTCTGCCGACGTGAAGCGCCAAGCGGAGCGCGAGGGGCTCGACGCGATCTTCCGCGACGCGGGCGCCGATTGGCGCGAGGCCGGCTGCTCCATGTGCATCGCGATGAACGGCGACCAGCTCGCCCCCGGCGAATACGCCATCAGCACCTCCAACCGCAACTTCGAAGGACGTCAGGGGAAGGGCGGTCGCACCTTCTTGGCCTCGCCGCTCACCGCCGCCGCGACGGCGCTGCGCGGTCGCATCACCGACCCGCGGACGCTCGCCTGATGGGCGCGCCGAAAGTCGAGGGCTTCAGCAGCGCGCTGATCCCGCTCCCCGCGGAGAACGTGGACACCGACCAGATCGTCCCTGCGCGCTACCTGAAGGTGGTCGTGAAGTCGGGGCTCGCCGACGCCCTCTTCCACGATTGGCGCTTCGACGAAGACGGCACCAAGAAGACGCCGCCGTTCGTCCTCGACGATCCGCGGTATGCCGGACGAAGCATCCTCGTTGCGGGGGACAACTTCGGCACGGGTTCGAGCCGTGAACATGCGCCGTGGGCGCTCGATGCGTTCGGCATCAAGGCGATCGTCTCCACGAGCTTTGCCGACATCTTCAAGAACAACGCGCTCAAGAACGGCATCCTCCCGATCGTGGTCGATGCGACGCTGCACGCGCAGCTGATGGATGTTGCACGCAGCGGCGATGCGTCGCAGGCGAGCGTCGACCTTGCGAGCGCGACGCTGACGACACCGAGCGGCGCCGCCGTGAAGTTCGCGATCGATCCGTTCGCGCAGAAGATGCTCCTCGCGGGGCTCGACGAACTCGAATTCGTTCGCTCCAAGGAGGCCGACATCGCGGCGCATGAGCGCGCCCATCCGAGCACGATCGACACCAAGGCTCATCGGGCCATCCAGTGAGCGGCGACACGGCGAAGGAGAAGGGTCCGTACGGCCGTCCGTCTGACCCTGCGAAGCGGCACTCCGCCGCGATGACCGATGGCCCGGATCGCGCGCCGGCGCGCGCCATGCTGAAGGCGATCGGCTTCACCGACGACGACCTCGCCAAGCCGATCGTCGGCGTCGCCACCACCTGGATCGAGACGATGCCGTGCAACTACAACCAGCGCGAGCTCGCCGACGCGGTGAAGCGCGGCATCCGGCGCGCGGGCGGCACGCCGATGGAGTTCGGCACCGTCTCCGTCTCAGACGGTGTGGCCATGGGCACCGAAGGGATGAAGGCGTCGCTCATCTCGCGCGACCTCATCGCCGACTCCATCGAGCTCGTCGCAGCGGGGCACAGCTTCGACGGCATCGTCTGCCTCACCGGTTGCGACAAGACGAGCCCGGGCGCCGCGATGGCCCTCGGTCGCCTGAACATTCCGGGCCTCATCCTCTACAACGGCACGATCCTTCCCGGGTCCTTCAACGGAAAAGACGTCACCGTGCAGAGCGTCTTCGAGGCGGTCGGTGCGTATCGCGCCGGGAAGATCAGCGCCGACGAGCTCTGGGCGCTGGAGAACGCCGCCTGTCCGGGGCCCGGCGCATGCGGCGGCCAGTTCACCGCGAACACGATGAGCATGGCGATGGAGGTGCTCGGCCTCTCCCCCGCTGGGCTGAACGGCATCCCCGCACCGGACCCAGACAAGATCGCAGCCGCCGAACGGGCCGGCGAGATGGCCGTGCAACTCGTGCGCGATGATGTTCGCCCGCGCGCACTCGTCACCGAGCGTGCGCTGGAGAACGCGATTCGCGCCGTGGGCGCGACCGCAGGATCGACGAACGCGGTGCTGCACCTGCTCGCCATCGCACGAGAGTTCGATCTCCCGCTCGAGATCGAGGCATTCGAGCGACTCGGAGAGTCGACCCCCGTCATCGGGAATCTCATTCCAGGGGGGAGCTACGCCGCACTCGACCTCTACAAGGCGGGAGGCATCGCCCTGGTGTTGCGCGAGCTCGCCTCCGCGGACCTGCTCCACACCGACGAGCGCACCGTGGACGGACGCACGATCGGCGAGATCGCGGCGAGCGCCAAAGAGACGCCGAACCAGAAGGTGGTCTATCCGATCGGTGCGCCGCTTTCGCCCAACGGCGGACTCACCGTGCTGCGCGGATCGCTCGCACCAGACGGCGCGATCGTCAAGCTCGCCGGTCACGCGCGACGACACCACAGCGGTCCAGCACGCGTCTTCGACGGCGAAGAGGCCGCCTTCGCCGCCATCCGTGCAAACAGCGTCAAGGCGGGCGACGTCGTGGTGATTCGATACGAAGGTCCGGTCGGCGGACCGGGGATGCGCGAGATGCTCGCCGTCACCGCCGCCCTCGTCGGCCAGGGGCTTGGTGACGACGTGGCGCTGATCACCGACGGGCGATTCTCCGGCGCCACGCACGGTTTCATGGTGGCGCACATCGCACCCGAGGCGGCGCTCGGCGGGCCGATCGGCCTGATCGAAGAGAACGACACGATCACCATCGACGTTGCGGCACACGAGCTGCGACTCGAGGTCGATGAGGCAACGCTTGCGAAACGCCGCGCGGCATGGCGCGCACCGGCGCCGAAGTACACGGGCGGCGTCTGGGCGAAGTATGCGGCACTGGTGAGCAGCGCCTCTGATGGCGCGATCACCACAGGGAAGCGCCTGAAGCGCGCACTCGACACTGCAGCCGAGTAGTCGGGAGGCAGCATGAGCGACAAGAAGCCGGTGGATCCTCGCGATCCGCGACGCGGCCTCCGCGGACTCGACGTCCCCGTCATCCCAGGCAGCGAGCCGCCCGATCCAGAGCGCGCCGCGGAGCAGGAGCGACGCGGCCTCTTCGGCGTGAAACTGATCGTCGGCGGGCTCGTGGGAACCGCCATCATCTTCACGATTCTCGACATCATCGCCCAGCGACTCGGAGGCTAGATTGAGCAGCTCGCAGTTCGCCGCCACCGCCGCCGAGCGATTCCCCGCGGGACTCCCCTCCGCATCTCTGGATCCGGCGCTCCTCAAGAGGATCGGCGCGGAGGCCTCGCAGGACCTGGTGCAACTGATCCGCGCCGAGAGCGTCAACCCGCCGGGGAACGAGACGCGCGCCGCCAAGGTGCTGATCGAACTGCTCAAGCGCGAAGGACTGGAGCCCGAGTTCTACGAGCCGATCCCCGACCGCGGCAATGTGAGCGTGCGCCTGCGCGGCAGCGCCTCCGCCGCCAACCCAAACCTCGACCCGCGCGACAAAGAGAACGGCGCGCTGCTCCTCTTCGCACACTTGGATGTGGTTCCCGCCAACCAAGACGGCTGGACGGTGAATCCATTCGAAGGCGTCGTGAAAGAGGGCTATGTCTGGGGACGCGGCGCCGTCGACATGAAGGGCGCGCTCGCCGTCCAGGTCGGCGTGATCCGACTCCTCTGCGCCCGTGCCCGAGCCGCGGGCCTCGACCCGGCGAAGGACCCGATCCCCGGGCTTCGACGCGACATCATCCTCACCGCGACGGCGGACGAGGAGACGGGTGGCGAGGACGGCATCGCACTCGTGTTGCGCGATCGGAAGCACTGGCTCGACGCCGCCGTCGGACTCACCGAGGCGGGAGGGATGACGATCACCGCCGCCGGTCGACGCATCTACCCGCTCCAGGTCGCGGAGAAGGGATTCGCGCGATTCAACATCACGGTGAGCGGGCGATGGGGCCACGCCTCCATGCCGGACAGCGACAACGCCCTGCTGCGCGCCGCACAGATCGTCGAGCGCGTCTCGGTCCCCGGTCCGGTGCAGTTCGTCAAGGAGAACGAAGCGCTCGTCGGCGCGCTCCGTGCGGCACTCCCGGAGCAGGCGATCAAGCGCCTCGAGCGGCTCCTCGCCGAGACGAGCTTCAGCGACGCGGTGCCGCTGAACAGCGAAGCGCCGACCGCCGGCTGCGCCCCTGAGCTGCTCCGTGCGCTCCGCGCGGTCCTGCGCGACACGTTCGCCCCGACGATCATCGCCTCAGGGATTCGCTCCAACGTCCTTCCGGGATCCGCAACGCTCACCGTGGACAGCCGCATCCTGCCCGGAACGACGCGCGAGCAGGCGCAGGCCAACATGCTGGAACGCATCGGTGCCGACCTCGCCCCGTTTGTGAAGGCAGAGCTGACCGAGTACGGACACGCGGTGAGCAATCCGATGGATCACGAGATCCTTGGCATCGCCTCCGCGGCGATTCGCGCGCGCGACGGCGAAGCGATCCTGATGCCGGCGGTGGCACCGTACGCCACCGATGCGAAGATCACCGTTCCAGCGGGGATTCCAACCTACGGATTCTCGCCGTACCTCCTGGATCCGAACGAGCGATTCATGGAGCGCTTCCACGGAGTGGACGAGCGCGTCTCATCGGAGGCGCTCGCCTGGGGCGTCGAGGTGCTCTACGACGTCACGATGGGGTACGCGGGGGAGTAGCCGGCGCGCGCGTCGCAAGCGCGGCAACTGCTGCCGCGACCAGTCCTCGCTCCGCGGCGGGAAGCCTGCGCACCACGCCGACGAACTGCTCGGCACGTCCGCGATCGATCGCCGTGAGCATCGACTCGCCCGCCGCCGCCAGCAGGTGCACGCGCCGGCGCCTGTCTTCCGCGGCGATCACGCGCAACAGCCTGCGGGCCACAAGCCCGGCGACGAGGCGACTGGTGGCCGAGTGAGACCGGCGAAGTTCGACCGCGATCTCTGCAACGTTGCGCGCGCGGCCATCGGCAAGGAGATAGAGCGCCGCAACTTGGGCGAGCGAGAGATCGGTCGGTGCCAGCTGTTGCGCCGTCGAGAGGACGAGCTCGCGCCAGAGGCGCCGAATCGAGACGATCCGGCCGCCGATCTCGCCGAGGCTCTGGCGCCGACGCGCGACCTCGTCCACGCCGGTGCCGAGTGGAACTCGACCCACCCCCGCAAGGCGGCTGCGCAACTCGTCGGCTGCTCGCGAGAGGTCGGGTAGGCGACGCCGCTTGTTTGTATGCATATACGCATACAATACACCTCTCCACGCGGGCGCCCGACTACGATGCCCGCATGTCCCCAACAACGACGTGGATCTTCCCTGGTCAGGGCTCGCAGGCGGTCGGCATGGGCGGCGACGCCCTCGCCGCCTCCCCCGCCGCACGTGCCGTCTTGGCGGAGGCCGAGTCGGCCCTCGGCGAGAAGATCGGTGCACTGATCGCCAACGGTCCGGCGGACGCGCTCGAGCGGACCGAGCAGGCACAGCCCGCCATCCTGATCATCTCCATCGCCCTCCTCGAGGCGGCGCGAGAGCGCGCTGCGTCGCGTGGCGACACGATCGAGACGCCGATCTTCGCCGCCGGTCACTCCGCTGGACAGTACGCCGCAGCGGTTGCCGCCGGCGCGCTGAGCGTTGGCGACGCGGTGAAGCTCGCACGCAGGCGCGGCGAACTGATGCAGACATCTGGCGGCGGGCGTCCCGGCACCATGGCCGCCATCCTCGGACTCCCCGAGAGCGAGGAGTCGCGCATCGTCGCCGAAGGTGCGGCGCACGGCGTGCTCGTCTTGGCGAACCGCAACTCACCCGGGCAGATCGTCCTCTCCGGCGAAACCGCTGCCGTCGACCACGCGATCGCCGCCGCATCCGCGGCCGGCGCAAAGCGCGCGGTACGGCTCCAGGTGAGCATCGCGAGCCATTCACCGCTGATGGAGGAGGCGGCGGCGGGGATGCGCGAGGCGCTCAGCGCCGTCACGGTCCGCGATCCGCAGATCACGATGCTCGCCAACGCGACGGCGGCACCGATTCGCACCGCGGACGAGCTTCGCCGCGAACTCTCCGACCATCTCACCACCGGCGTGGACTGGATCGCCGCCATCGGCGCCGCCGCCGCCGCCGGAACGCAACGCTACGTTGAGGTTGGCTACGGCCGAGTCCTCAGTGGGCTCGTGAAACGGATCCCATCGGCCACCGGTGCGGAGATCGTCTCCATCGACGACCTGCCGCTGACCACCGCGGTCGTGTCGTAAGGAGGGGCCATGCGAGAGGCAGATCACACCCGACGCGTCGTCATCACGGGGCTCGGCATCGTGTCGCCGATTGGCAACGACATCGCCAGCGCATGGTCTTCCCTGACGGAGATGAAGAGCGGTCTCGGTCGGATCACCCACTGGGATCCCACCGCCTACGCCCCATACGTTGTGGCGGGTGAGATTCGCGGCTTCGAGGCATCCGCGTGGCTCGATCCGACGTCGGTGCGCCGCACGGGACCCGAGATCCACTGGGGGGTCGCCGCGGCGAAGCAGGCGCTCAGCCACGCGGGCCTTGAGATCACCGACGCGAACCGCGAAGAGGTCGGCGTCGTCTTCGGCTCCGGCGCGGGCGGGCAAGGACTCTTCATCGAGAACCAGATGGCCTGGAAGGAGAAGGGGCCGCGCAGCGTCGCACCGACCTTCATCGCCCACGGTCTCGTCGACAGCTGCTCCGGCATGATCGCCATCGAGACCGGCGCGGTCGGCCACAACCTCGCCGTCGTCTCCGCATGCGCCACGGGCACGCACGCGCTCGGCGAAGCGGCCGAAGCGATCAAGCGCGGCGACGTGACCGCCGTCATCGCCGGCTCCACGGAGAACCCGCTCATCGAGGTCGCGCACATCGGCTTCATGAACATGCGCGGACTCGGCGCGCCACGCGACGGCGAAGACCTCGCCAGCGCCTCTCGACCGTTCGACACCGATCGCGCCGGCTTCGTCCTCGGCGAAGGTGCGGGTGCGTTCATCGTGGAGGACCTCGAGCACGCGAAGGCGCGCGGCGCCACCATCTACGCCGAGGTGGTGGGGTACGGCTCCTCCGCCGATGCGCACGACATGATCCAGCCGATCGAGGGCGGCGCCGGTGCGGCACGCTCGATCACCTGGGCGCTGCAGCGCGGCAGGATCGACGCATCCGAGATCGACATGATCAATCCGCACGGCACGAGCACCCCGGTCGGCGACGCACGGGAGGCGCTCGCCTTCCACAGCGCGCTCGGCGCCCGCGCTGCGCAGATCCCGATCTCCGCGACCAAGTCCCTGACCGGACACCTGATGGGCGCCGCGGGGGCCGTCGAGGCGGTCTTCACCGCCCTCTCGCTTCACCACCAGACGATCCCGGGGACGCTGAACACGCGGGACGTGGATCCGGAGTGCAACCTGACCGTGGCGCTCGAGACGCGCCAGGCGCCGCTCCGCGCCGCGATCAGCAACAACATCGGACTCGGCGGGCACAACGGCGCCGTCGTGCTGCGACACTGGACAGGAAGGTAGGAGGCGAGATGGCAGAGCAGAGCGCACCACGCAGCGACGCGGGCCGCGCCGTCATCACCGGCTACGGCGCGATCACGCCGATCGGCAACAGCGCCGCCAGCTACTGGGACGCG
>CAINCM010000033.1 GCA_903847005.1 uncultured Chloroflexota bacterium
CTCCTTGATGAGGAACGCCTCGTTGCCTTCGGGCGGCCATGTCCCAGCCGATGTTCGGAGACTGAAGTAGGCGGCGAACTGGCCTCCGAAGAACATGATCTCGGAGACGATGAAGAGGAGCATCCCGAGGACGGGGTTGCCGAGACCCTTCTTTCCGTGGCCAGTCGCGCCGTGTGCGGACGCTCCGTGTCCGCCTTGCACCTCGGCGCCCCCGTGTTCGACGGTGGCGAGGCTCATGCGTGATCGCTCCCCGATCGACCGTGACGCGCGTCGAAGAGCGGGCGCTCGGAGGTGATCGCCGGGAGTCGGTCGAAGTTCCACGCGGGCGGCGGCGACGAGGTCGCCCACTCGAGCGTGTTCCCCTCCCACGGATCGGGGCCCGCATCTTTACCGTTGCGGAGCGAGGTGTAGATGTTCCAGAGGAGCGGAAGCGTGCTGATGCCGACGAGGAAGCCGCCCACGGTCGCAGCAAGGTTCAGGTCGTTCCAGCCTGCGGTCGGCGAGTAGTCGGCGATGCGGCGCGGCATGCCCATCAGCCCCAGGGTGTGCATGGGGAGGAAGGTCAGGTTGAGGCCGATCATCGCGATCGCAAAGTGCAGCTTCCCCAGGCCCTCGTCGAGCATCTTCCCCGTCATCTTGGGGAACCAGTAGTAGATGCCCGCCATGATGGCAAGGAACGAGCCGCCGAAGAGAACGTAGTGGATGTGCGCCACGATCCAGTAGGTGGCGTGGATCGCGTAGTCGACCGGCACAGAGGCGCTGAAGACGCCGTTGATGCCGCCGATGAGGAACATGGAGAGGAAGCCGATCGCAAAGAGCATCGGCGTGGTGAACGAGATCTGACCGCGCCACATGGTGGCGATCCAGTTGAACATCTTCACTCCGGTCGGAACCGCGATCAGGAAGGTCATGACCGAGAAGAAGGGCAAGAAGACGCTCCCGGTGGTGAACATGTGATGGGCCCACACGGAGAAGCCGAGCGCGCCGATCCCCGCCGTGGCGAAGACGAACGCCTTGTACCCGAAGAGCGGCTTGCGACTGAAGACCGGGATGATCTCCGAGATCACGCCCATCCCGGGGAGCACCATGATGTACACAGCCGGGTGGCTGTAGAACCAGAAGATGTTCTGCCAGAGGATCGCCGAACCACCCGTCGTCGGATCGAAGAAGCTGCCGCCGAAGTTTCGGTCGACGAAGAGCATGATCAGCGCGCTGGTGAGCACCGGCGTCCCCATAAGGACCAACACGCTGGTGACGATGATCGTCCAGACCATGATCGGCATGCGGAAGAGGGTCATGCCCGGTGCGCGCATGCGGAAGATGGTGACCAGGAAGTTCACGGCGCCGAGGATGGAGCTCGTTCCAACCAGGATCACCGCCATGATCCAGAGGTTCATCCCTGGTCCCGGGCTGTATGTGATGTTGCTCAGCGGCGGATATGCGGTCCACCCGGCATCGGCCGCGCCACCGAGAAAGAAGCCGGATGCGGCGATCAGACCGGAGAACGGGATCATCCAGAAGCTGAGCGCGTTGATGCGCGGGAAGGCCATGTCCGCTGCGCCGATCTGCAGCGGGACGATGTAGTTTCCGATCCCTGCAAGGAACGGGATGATCACCCAGAAGATCATCACCGATGCGTGCATCGTGAAGAGCTGGTTGTAGACAGACTCATCCATGTACTGAAGGCCCGGTTGCGCCAACTCCGTGCGCACGCCGAGTGCAAGCAGGCCGCCGATCGCCAGGAAGACGAACGAGCTGATGGTGTAGAGGATCCCGATCTTCTTGTGGTCGGTTGTGGTCAGGTAGTCGTAGAGTCGCGACCCCTGCACTCCTGTCGCTCGTGCCGCGGTGGTTGCCATGCCTGCCTCCTCTTCGCTCCCTAGTTTGCCGTGATCTCGAGATCGGCGTACATCCCGGAACCGAAGTGCCCTGCGATGTTGCAGAGCACCACGTAGCGACCGGGTTCGAGATCGAGTGTCAACACCTTGGTCTCGCCAGGCGAGAACTCGGGTTGCTCGCCGATGGCGTCGAGCGACGCCTCGTCGAGCCGACTCGTCGCCGGATCGATCTGGTCGAGCAGCCCCTCGCCGCCCACATCCGAACGGACGACGATGAACTCGTGCGGGATCTTGCCGCCGTTGGTGAGCCCGAAGGTGACCTCACCGGCAGCGGTCGATGCGCCGCTCAGGCTGATCGCCCACTCCTTCACCTCGGCCGTCAGATCGGTCTCGGTGGCGACCGGCGACTCGCTCGGCGCAGGCTCCGGGGTCATCTCGGCGATCCACGCGTCGTACTCTTCGCGTGTCACCACGCGCACGGTGAAGCCCATCGCATGGTGCAGCAGTCCGCAGAAGGCGGAGCACTGACCGGCGAAGGTGCCGAGCTTGTTCGGCGTGAACTCGAAGTGGTTCACCTTTCCGGGAACCAGATCGCGTTGGAAGAGGAACTCGGGAATGTAGAAGCCATGGTTGACGTCCTGGGCCACGAGCGTCACTTCGACGCGTTCGTCGATCGGCACCACGAGCTCCGGGTAGTTCTGTGCGGTCCCGTAGATTTCGAAACCTGCATCCGGATACGCGAACTTCCACTGCCACTGGTAACCGACGACCTCCACCTTGACCGACACGTCCTCCGGTTTGCGGGCGTCGACGACACCGAGCACCTGGGAGGATGCGAAGAAGAGTCCGACGACGGTGACCAACGGGATCGCCGTCCAGATGATCTCGAGCACGAGGTTCCCGTGCGTCTGCGCCGGGAGGGTCGTATCCGTCGGCTTGCGTCGGTATCTGATGACCGACCAGATGATCAGGCCCTCGACCAGGACAAAGACGACCGCAGCGATCACGAAGACGAACACATAGAGGTTTTCGATCAGCAGGCCCTCCTCCGTCACGGCGGCAGGCGGGAAGGCGGCCTGACAGCCGCCGAGCACGAGGGCCGCGGCGAGGAGGGTGATCAGAGCTGCAGGTGTGCGCATCTTTATGATTGTACGCCCGCCCCCTGAAGTTGGCAGGGCGCGTCAGCGTGCGCCGTGAAGGGCTCTCGGGTCGACCGCCTTCAGCGCCTCGGCGCGCGTTGTTCCCACAGTGAGGTGTCCCGCCTCGACGCCCACCCTCGCAACCTGGACGGCCTTGGCATCGAGCGTTGCCACCAGTTGCGGCAGCTCTTCTTGGGAAAACTGAGCGCCGTACTCGGACACGGCGGCTGCCTTCCGTGCCCACGTCCCGTCGATCGGATAGAAGGTGTTCGGCTCATCGGTGTAGA
The DNA here is from genome assembly GCA_903847005.1 of uncultured Chloroflexota bacterium. Taxonomy (GTDB): domain Bacteria; phylum Chloroflexota; class Limnocylindria; order Limnocylindrales; family Limnocylindraceae; genus Limnocylindrus. Next base: position 3,265 of record CAINCM010000033.1, read on the forward strand.
AGAAGACAACGGCACGCACGTCGAACGGCGGCGCAGAGCGCCATGCTGCATCCACGCTCGCACTGCTCGACGGCAGCTTCGGAATGCCGAAGAGGATCGCCGCCTCGGCCGCGACCGAGCCGACCTCCCAGTGGTCGCGGTGCGCCTCGACGCGGAGCCATGGATCGGCCGTGAAGATCACATCTGGTCGGAACTCGCGGATCTCTCGAAACAGATGGGGGCGAACGTCGAAGCGGCTCCAGTTCCCCGCATCCGGAAACCCGAGATGCGTCAGCTCACTCACCCCGATGATGGGGGCCGCGGCGCGCTGATCTCGCAGCAGCGCCGCAGCGGCAGCCTCGTCGCTGAGCGTCTCGTCGATCACGCCGACCAGGTCGTCGAGCACCGTGCAGTAGCGGATGGACGCCCCTGCATCGGCGAGTGCCGCAAGCGTGCCCCCAGCGGCGATATCGGCGTCGTCGTAGTGCGGCTGGATGACCAAGACGCGTTGAGCGCCGTCGATCTTGGGAGCGGGGAGCAACGACGGGATCGAAAGGTGTGCAGGCTCACGTGTCATACGTGTGAGGCTAGTCGTCTGACGAGGACGGCGCAGCGGCGGACGAGACTGGCGCACCTGATGAAACAGTCGACGCGGAGGGGTGGGCGGTAGATACCCTCACCGAAAGCGGCGGCGTGCGCCGGCTCGACGGATTGGATGGGGGTAGAGACGTGGTCGACCAAGCAGCACTCGCGCGGCGATTCCCGAAGAGCTTCACGTGGGGCTTCGGAACGGCGGCCTATCAGATCGAAGGCGCCACCAAAGAGGACGGTCGCGGTGAATCCATCTGGGATCGCTTCGCCACCATTCCAGGGAAGACGCACAGAGGCGAGAGCGGCGAGCCGGCCTGCGATTCGTATCACCGCTGGCGCGAGGACATCGCCCTGTTGAAGGATCTCGGCGCCACGGCCTATCGCTTCTCCATTGCATGGCCGCGCATCCTGCCGAACGGCACCGGCGCAGTGAACCCGAAGGGTCTCGCCTGGTACGAGCAGTTCGTCGACGGTCTGCTCGAAGCGGGCATCGAACCGTTCCCCACGCTCTATCACTGGGATCTGCCGCAGGTGCTGCAGGATCGCGGCGGTTGGCCTTCGCGCGACACGTCGCAGGCGTTCGCCGATTACGCGAACATCGTGGTCGGCGCACTCGGCGATCGAGTGACGCGTTGGTCGACGCTCAACGAACCGCTCTGCTCTGCATGGCTCGGCTATCTCAGCGGCGACATGGCACCAGGGATCGAAGACGTGCAGGCTGCGTTTTCCGCCTCACACCATCTGCTGCTCGGTCACGGATTGGCGGTGCGTGCCGCACGCGCGGTGCGACCCAACATCGAGATGGGGATCGTCATGAACGTCGGCCCTGCGATCCCCGCAAGCGACTCCCCAGCGGATCGTGACGCCGCCCGACGCGCCGACCTCACCGACAGCCACTGGTTCCACGATCCGGTCTATCTCGGCAGCTACCCGCAGGAGGTGATCGACTTCTCCGGCGTGACGATGCCGATCCAGTCTGACGACATGAAGATCATCTCCGAGCGCCTCGACTGGCACGGTCTCAACTACTACTTTCCGGCGAAGATCGCGGACGACCCGGGCGGCGACGGTGCGCGCACCCACTGGGGGCACATCGACGGTCCGAAGACGGATATGGGCTGGGGCATCGACGCGTCGGTCATGCGCGACTTCCTGATCAAGCTGAAGACCCATTGGAAGACGCCGAAGATCTACATCACCGAAAACGGATCCGCGTGGCCAGACACGGTCGCGCCGGACGGGCGCATCTACGACCCTGAGCGCGAGAAGTACCTGATGGAGCATCTGAGCGCCGCCGCCGAGGCGATCGAGGCCGGTGTGGACCTGCGGGGCTACTTCGGCTGGTCGCTGCTGGACAACTACGAATGGGCGTACGGATACGACAAGCGCTTCGGCTACGCGTACGTGGACTACCCCACCCAGAAGCGCACGATCAAAGAGTCGGGCCGTGCGTTTTCACGGTTGATCCGCGCCTCACGCGGGGGCTGACCCCCGACGATCGCGCCGCGATCCGATCTACAGGTCGGTGTGTTCCGGCTGCCTTCGCACCGAGGCGATCCCTGAGAAGAAGAGCGGGACGGGACCGACGACGATACCGATCGCGCTGGCGTAGAGCGCGGCGTGGAGCCCGAAGCGTTCCGCGATGATCGAGCCGACCACGGCCCCGAGCGGCATGCCGATCAGCATCACCCACTTCATCGAGGCGTTCATGCGACCGAGCAGCGCCTTCGGGGTCACCAGCTGTCGGTAGGTGACCTGGTTGGTGTGGAAGAGTGCGGCACCGAAGAAGGCGACGACCTGGAAGAAGACCGAAAGGAGCGCGATCGCGACCACGCCCATCGAGACGTCCAACAGTGCGAAGCCGAGCGGCATGGAAGGGAGAAGGAATCCGCCGATGATGATGGAGCGACCGACGCCGATCTTCGCTGCGATCGAGCGCGCCGAGAGCGAACCGATGAGCAGGCCGAGCACCCCTGCGCCGAGGATGAGCCCGAGCAGCTCAGCTGGGAGGAGCAGCTCGCGACGACCGTAGGCGATGAGCACCGCGCCGTTCGCGATCGCGCCGAAGAAGTTGAAGAGGAGCGCGGCGGTCGCGTTGCCGCGGAGATGCGGATGCGTCAGCACCCAGTGCAGTCCCTGTCTGATCTCATCGCGCAGGCGCGACGGGGCGGCGCCGTCGCTCACGGCCGGCGGCACTTCGACGTGCGTGATCTTCCGCAGCATCAGCGCGCTGAGCAGGTAGCTCAACGAGTCGAGGAGAATCGCCAGCGGTCCGCCGAGCCTGCCGATGATCACGCCCGCGATCGGCGGCCCGGCCACGCTAGCGCCCGAGTCGATCACCATGATGCGGCTGTTCGCCTCTGCGAGTCGCGGGCCGCGCAGCAGTTCCGGGAGGTACGACTGGTTCGCCACGTCGTAGATGAGCGACCCTGCGCCGATGATGAAGAGCACGAGGTAGAGCACGGGCATGCTGAGCGCGTCCATCATGAAGCTCAGCGGCACGAGGAGCAGCGCCGCGGTGCGCAACAGATCCATCCAG
>CAINCM010000034.1 GCA_903847005.1 uncultured Chloroflexota bacterium
CCCGCGCCAGTTCGTCCAAGATCCCCTTCAGGTCGGCGAGCGTGGCCCCACGATCGACGAGCAGCCCTTGAACCTGATGAAACTCGAAGCCGTGACTCGCGTCGACCGCTTCGTAGCGAAAGCAGCGACCCGGGAGGATGACGCGGATCGGGGGCTGCACCGCGCGCATGGTACGGATCTGGCCCGGCGAGGTGTGCGTGCGAAGGAGTCGTCCAGGCTGCTGCAGGTAGAGGGTATCCCAGAGATCTCGTGAAGGGTGATCCTCGGGAATGTTGAGCAGCTGGAAGTTCGTGACGTCATCCTCGATCTCCTGCCCTTCCGCAACCGTGAAGCCGAAGGAGCCCATGATCTGGGCGATGGCCGAGATCGTCTCGGGGATCGGGTGGAGGGAACCGAACGCCGGAAGCGGACCCGGGGTCGTCCCATCGAGCCGCTCCGCAGCAATCCGCGTTGAAAGTTCAGCCGCGATTGCAGCGCTTCGGCGCGCCTCGAGGGCCGCCTCGATCGCTGCGCGCACCTCGTTTGCGATCGCACCGATCTTTGGGCGATCGTTGGCGGAGAGCGATCCGATTCCGCGAAGCAGATCGGTGAGCGCGCCCTTCTTTCCGAGCAGAGAGGATCCGAGCTCGTCCAGCTCCGCACTCGACGTGGCGGCGCCGATGGTTGCGTTGGACTCGGCCTGTAGGGTGCGAAGCTTCTTCTCGAGCGCCGCAAGCTCCACGGCTGCGACCTAGCGGGTCAGGCGCGCTTCGCTACGTCCGCGACTGCAGTGAAGGCCGCAGCATCGCGAACGGCGAGGTCAGCCAACATCTTCCGGTCGATGGCAACGCCGTTGCGCTTCAGGCCGGCAATAAAGACAGAGTACGAAAGTCCGTTCTGTCGGGCGGCGGCGTTGACGCGGTGGATCCAGAGCTCGCGCATCTGACGCTTGCGCTGCTGTCGGTCGCGCGTGGCGTACGCAAGGGCGTGCAGGAGTGCCTCACGTGCCGGGCGAATGAGTTTGGAGCGTGTGCCACGACGCCCAGAGGCGGCCTCGAGCAGGCGCTTATGGCGCTTGTGCCCGGCAACTCCGCGCTTTACTCGTGCCATGCTCTCGCTCCTCCTCTGCGCTCAGCCGCCGTACGGCAGCAGTCGCGAGACCTGATTGTGATGCGTTCGACCCAACACCGATTTGCCCGCGTAACGGCGGATGCGGCGCTGCGACTTGATCTCAAGGTGGTGCCCACGCCACGCCATGACGTGGATCGGCTTCCCTGAGCCAGTGAAGCCGATGCGCTTCTGGGCTCCCTTGTGCGTCTTCATCTTTGGCATGTCACTCCCCTTCGGGTGAACTGGTGGTCGGTTCGGGTAGCGTAGCGGAAGTCCCCGCGAACGGCTCCCGACCCTTCGATTTCGGCAATGCTAGCAGTTGGATGGAGAGGAAGCGCCCCTCGAGGAGCGGGGGGCGTTCGAGCTGGGCCACCTCGGCCAAGCCCTCGATCACGCGGGTGAGGATCGCTCGGCCGATCTCGGGGTGGGTCGCCTCCCTTCCGCGGAACTTGACCGAAAACTTGACCCGATCCCCCGCCGTGAGGAACTTGTGAGCCTGTCGGATCTTCGTCTGGAGGTCAGCCTCCCCAATCTTGGGGGTACAGCGGAGCTCCTTCAAATCGACCGTTTTCTGTCGTTTCTTGGAGTCCTTCTCCTTCTTCTGTAGCTCGTACCGGTATTGACCGTAGTTCAGGTACTTGCAGACAGGAGGGATTGACGTTGGGGCAACCTCGACAAGATCGAGGCCACGCTCTTGTGCCTGTCGAAGTGCTTCGTGAGTGGGGAGGACTCCCAGTTGGTTGCCGTCTTCATCGAGAACACGCACCTGCGGTACGCGGATTTGAAGATTGATACGCAGGTCCTTAATCGGCTACACCCTCACGATCGTCTAGGCCAGGCTGCACGGAGATCTTCCGTGCGAGCGGTCATCTTAGCACCTCGACCAGGTGGGGCGGCCTGGAGGGCCGGTTCACGAGACGGTTCGTGCCGCAACCTGCGCCGCGAGCCTCGCCGCGAGCGCATCCCAGCTGGTCGCGGCTTCCTGCGTCCCATCACGCCAGCGCGGCGCAGCACCTCCCGCCTCGACCTCCTTGTCGCCTAGAACGAGCATCAGCGGCACCTTCTGCTCCTGCGCAAGTCGAATCTTGTTCTGCATCCGATTCGACGAATCGTCGATGCTCACGCGAATGCCGGCGCTGCGAAGGATCTTTGCGCCGACCTCGGCGGCCTCCAGATGGCGATCTGCGATCGGGATGATCACCACCTGTTCTGGTGAGAGCCAGAGTGGGAGGGCGCCGGCGAAGTGTTCGATGAGGATCCCAATGAAGCGCTCGAGCGAGCCGTAGATCGCTCGGTGGATTGCGATCGGCCTGACCCGCTCCCCCGCCTCGTCCACATACTCGAGATCGAACCGCTCTGGAAGCATCGCCAGGTCCACTTGGATCGTTGCCGTCTGCCACTCGCGCCCGAGTGCATCGCGCACGATGATGTCGATCTTCGGCGCATAGAATGCACCGTCCCCCGCGTTGAGGCGCCACTTCGCCCCAGAGCGCTTGAGTGCCGACTCGATCATCGCCTCAGCCTTCTCCCAGAGTTTCGGATCTCCAAGCGCCTTTGCAGGCTTGGTCGAGAAGACGAACTCGACGGGGAGGTCGAACCAGCCGTAGACGGTGGCAACCTCGCCGAGAAGCGCGTCGATCTCGCTCTCGATCTGATCCGG
>CAINCM010000035.1 GCA_903847005.1 uncultured Chloroflexota bacterium
AGCAGTAGCGCGCGGCATCGTCGTCAGTGGCGATGCTTGGACCCGCGAGATCGGCGCGCATCCCTTCGAGGAAGTCGAGCACCGCATCGCGTGGAAAGGCGCGGTTTCGGTTCGCAAGATGATCGAGGATGATCAGTTCTCGATCGGTCGCCTGTGTGCCGATCGGCTCGCCGCGCGTCCAGCGCTCGATCCCCGCGATGCGCGCCTCAGCGGCCCCGCGCGAACTCCCGCCGGCACGGATCTCAACGTCGACAAGATCGTCGAGCGAGCGCAGCACCAGGTAGAGGAGCTCCACGTCGTGTCGGCGATCGGTCGGGAGGAGGCGTGCGGCGAGCGAGAAGCTGCGCGCAACCCGATTGATGGTGCTGCGAGCCTCCCCGAGATGAGCGACGACCGCTGGGGAGAGCGTGCTACGGCTGGACAAGGTTCCCCGTGGGCCCCGTGGCGCGCGAGGTGAACGGCGCGCGGTAATCCTCTCGGATCAGGTCCTGGGTGACCTGCGACGTGAGGAGCGCCCCCGGCATTCCCGCGCCCGGATGGGTCCCTCCGCCCACGTAGTAGAGACCGGCGAGTGCGCGGTCGCGATTCGGCTGGCGGAAGTAGGCGGACTGCTGGAGCGATGGTTCGACCGCAAAGGCGTTCCCGTCGGGGGCGAGGAACTCGTCACGGAAGGTGAGCGGCGTCCAGCTCCGCTCCACGACGATGCTCTCGCGAAGGCCGGGGAGACCCCACGCCTCGAGCCAGGCGAGCGTGCGATCGCGCATGCGCGGTTCGGCCTCGCGCCAGTCGTCGCCCGAGCGGAGGTTCGGGACAGGGAGGAGAATGGCGATCGAGTCCCCGCCCTCGGGGGCCATCGCCGGCTCGGTGCGCGACGGGGCATGGATGTAGACGGCGTTGCTGCGCGGCATGCGTCGGTCACGCGTCACGTCCTTGATGAAGCCGTGATAGTCGTCGCCGACCACCAGCGTGTGGTGCAGCAGCTTCTCGAACTTCCTGTTCGTGCCGAGGTACATCATGTGTGCCGACATGGTGGTGCGGAGCGGTCGCAGTCGCCACGGGAAGGCATCGGGCACGTCGGGGAGGAGCGCGTCTCGAGCCGTGACGTCGCCGTTGTAGATCACGAGATCCGCGTCGTGCACGGTTCCATCCGACGTGCGCACACCGGTGGCCTTTCCGTTCCGGTGAAGGATCTGATCCACCTTGTTGTTGACGAGAATGCTCCCGCCGCCCTTCTTGATGATCTTGGCGAACGCCTCGATGATGCTGTAGACGCCGCCCTCGGTGTACCAGATCCCATCCGCGATCTGAAGGTAGGCAAGTGCCGAGTAGATGGCAGGGACGCGACTCGGATCGCCCCCGATGAAGAGCGAGTGGAATCCGAACGCCTGCTGCACATGCGGCTCCTTGAAGAACTTGCCGACCCAGCCTTCGAGGAAGCGGATCGCATCGAGCTTCGCCATCGTCGGAAGGAGCTTGATGAAATCGGCAAGCTTCAGGAAGTTCTGTCGACCAGAGACAAGGATCCCGTTCCGATGGATGTCGCCTGACGCTTGCAAGAAGGCGTCGAGCTGCGTCGCATCGGCGGGCGAGAACTTCTCGATCTCTGCGCGAAGGGCCGCCTGGTCGCTCCCGAAGTCGAAGTGACGATCGTCATCCGTCCAGAAGATCCGATACCCGGGCTGCAGCTGGCGGAGCGTGACGTGGTCGGCCATCTTCTCGCCTGCGGCGGCGAAGACCTCTTCGAAGAGCCACGGCATCGTGATCAGCGAGGGGCCCGTGTCGAAGGTGTACCCGCCCTCGCGGATGCGCGAGGCGCGTCCCCCCACCTCGCCACGTGCCTCGACGACGGTGACCTGCCAGCCGTCGGAGAGGAGTCGGATCGCCGCAGAGAGCCCGCCGAAGCCGCTCCCCACGATGATCGCCCGTCGCCCTTGCGTCACTCGCCCCTCCATGTTGCGCCTCGTCGCGGCGCCGCCCGCCTGCCGCGGGGTCTCCTCGGTATCGTACGCGCCGCAGGAGGGAGGGGTCAGATTGACGAACCCCCCCTTGCGGGATGATGATCCCCCTCCGTGGATCGGGACCCCTCTGGGTCCCGCGAGCCCCTGACCTGGAGGTGGAGATGAAGGCTGAAGAGATCCTCGCCGGAGCACTCGTGACCGAGTTCGACCCGGGGACCGCCTCAGACCGTGCCTTCCGCGAGAGCGCCGCGCTTCCGCCAGGGGGCGATGATGCCGCCGTCCGATCCGTTGACCGCGCCGCCGCCCTCCTTGTCGCACTCGGCGACGCCGACGGTGCCGCATCCGTCACCGACCTCTCCCACGCGCTCGACCTTCACAAGTCGACGGTGAGTCGCCTTCTCTCCACGCTCGAACGACGCGGCCTCGTGGAGCAGGATCGGGAGAGCGGTCACTTCCGACTCGGCGTCGGCATCATCCGGCTCGCGCAGAGCGCAGAGCGCACGCTGGACATTCGCACCATTGCGCAATCCGAACTCGAAGCGCTGGCCAAGGCGACGCACGAGACGGTGAGCCTCGAGGTCTTCGACGGCGTCGGAGCTGCGGTGGCGATCTGCCAGATCGACGGACCGAACCTGACGCCGATGCCGGATATCACCGGACGACCGGTCGCGATGCACGCGATCGCGGCGGGGAAGGTCCTCCTCGCGTCGCTGCCAGAGCGGACGGTGCTCTCCATTGCGCGCCGCGGCCTGGTGCAGTACACGCCACGAACGATCACCGACCCGCGTGCGCTCCTCGAAGAGTTGGCGCTGGTGCGACGACGCGGGTACGCCGTTGCCACGGGCGAGTGGGACGAGCGACTCTCAGCCGCCGCCGTCCCTGTCTGCGATGCGCGCGGGACCGTGATCGCCACCGTGGTGGTCTGGGGTGCCTCGTCGCGTGTCACCGCGGTGAGCCTCCCTCATCTGATCAGCGCGGCGCGAGACGCCGCGCGCGGCATCAGCAAGAAGCTCGGTTGGAGCGGCGCTGCGCAACGGCGAACCGGCATCGTTCCCGTCCTCAAAGAGGACGACGATGACGAGCGAGAGCGCGAGGTCAGCGACGACGAGCTCGCAAGCTAGGCGGAAGCGGCGGATGGTTGAGCGACCACACGACGCGATCGAAACCTTTCAGGCGGCGGGCGACTCGTTCCCCCCTGATGCCAGCACCGCCGCACGCGCCAACGTTCGCGCGGAGATCTACGACGATGCCACCGCCGACCCGATCGCCTTCTGGGCGAAGCAGGCGCGCGAGCGCCTCACCTGGCGCACCCCGTTCACCACAACCCTGGAGTGGAACCTCCCGTTCGCCGAGTGGTTTGCCGACGGGACGCTGAACGTCGCGGAGAACTGCGTCGACCGCCACGTGGCGGCGGGTCGCGGCGAGAAGGTCGCCTTCCACTGGATCGGCGAGCCAGGCGATCGGCGCACCCTCACCTACAACGACCTGCACCGCGAGGTGCAGCAGGCGGCGAACGCGTTGAAGGGGCTCGGGGTGGGCCAAGGCGACCGCGTTGCGATCTACATGCCGATGGTGCCGGAAGTGGCGATCGCCATGCTCGCCTGTGCGCGACTCGGCGCCGCACACAGCGTCGTCTTCTCCGGATTCCCCGCCAGCGCACTCGCCGATCGCATCAACGACGCCGAGGCGAAGGTGCTGATCACCGCCGACGGCGGCTACCGAAAGGGGAGCTTCTTCGAGCTGAAGACGATCGCGGACGAGGCGATGGAGAGGTCGCCGACGATCACCGCGTCGCTCGTCTACCGTCGCCGCCAGCCGGGGACGCCAGGCGAGACGAAGATGAAGGCCGGCCGCGACCACTGGTGGCAGGATCTCGTCCCGGCGCAGTCGGCCGAATGTCCCGCCGATCCGATGCCTGCCGAGCAGCTCCTCTTCCTCCTCTACACGAGTGGCACCACGGCGAAGCCGAAGGGGATCATGCACACGAGTGCCGGCTACCTCCTCGGTGCGTCGTTCACCCATCACGCGGTCTTCGACATCAAGCCGGAGGACGTGTACTGGTGCGCCGCCGATGTCGGCTGGATCACCGGCCATACGTACATCGTGTACGGCCCACTCGCGAACGGCGCAACGCAGGTCATGTACGAGGGGACGCCTGACACGCCAGCCTGGGATCGCTGGTGGCAGATCGTCGAAGAGTTGAAAGTCAACATCCTCTACTGCGCGCCGACGGCGATCCGCGCCTTCATGCGCCAGGGCGAGGAGCACCCGAAGAGGCACGACCTCAGCTCGCTGCGCCTGCTCGGCTCCGTCGGCGAGCCGATCAATCCCGAGGCGTGGCTCTGGTACCGCAGCGTCATCGGCGGCGGCCGCACGCCGGTGGTGGACACCTGGTGGCAGACGGAGACCGGCTCGATCATGATCAGCCCGCTGCCCGGCGTGACGACGACGAAGCCGGGCTCGGCGACTTTTGCGATGCCGGGCGTGAGCGCAGATGTTGTGGACGGGAGCGGGGCGAGCGTCCCCCTCGGCTCTGGCGGCTTCCTCACCCTTACGAAACCGTGGCCTTCGATGTTGCGCGGCATCTGGGGCGACCCCGCACGTTTCAAGGAGACCTACTGGAGCCGCTTCCCGGGCTCCTATTTCGCCGGTGTCGGTGCGCGCCGCGACGAAGAGGGCTACTACTGGCTCCTCGGTCGCGTGGACGACGTGATGAACATCTCCGCGCACCGCATCAGCACGATCGAGGTCGAGTCGGCGCTTGTGGACCACCACTCCGTTGCCGAGGCCGCCGTGGTCGGCAAGAACGACCCCCTCACCGGCCAGGCGATCTTCGCCTTCGTGATCCTGAAGAAGGGCGTCGAGGCATCGGAGGCCTTCGCGACCGAGCTGCGCGCCCATGTGGCGAAGCAGATCGGCGCGATTGCGCGACCGAAGTTCCTCCTCTTCGTCCCAGACCTGCCGAAGACGCGCTCTGGGAAGATCATGCGTCGCCTCTTGCGTGACATCGCCGAAGGACGCGCCCTCGGGGATGTGACCACCCTCGCCGACGGCAACGTGGTGGAGACGATCCGCAGCAACACCGGCGCCGCAGAGGAGTAGCTCCGCCTCCGTTCCTCCGACGCCTACACTAGCGAGATGGCACGAAGCGCACAGACGCTCCCGATCTTCAGCGGCGCCCCGGTCGACACACGCCGACGTCCGCTCCGCGACGTTCGACTCTCCGTCACCGACCGCTGCAACTTCCGCTGCGGTTACTGCATGCCGGCGGAGGTGTTCGGACCCGACTTTGCCTTCTTGCCACGCGCGGAGCTCCTCACATTCGAAGAGCTCGCCCTCGTGGCAGGCGAGCTGGTGGCGCTCGGCGCGCGCACGCTGCGCATCACCGGGGGCGAACCGCTCGTTCGTCGCGATCTGGAACGGCTGGTAGTTCTCCTGCGCGAACTGGATGCGAACGAGGCGCTTGGCGGTGAGCCGCTCGACATTGCGCTGACCACGAACGGCTCGTTGCTCGCAGGCCTCGCTGCGCCGCTTAGGGCAGCGGGCCTGAATCGGATCACCGTGTCGCTCGATGCACTCGACCCGGCGACCTTTGCTCGAATGTCCGGGAGCGCACTTCCGCTCCAGCGTGTCCTCGAGGGCATCGGGGCGGCGGTCGAGGCAGGATTCCGCGGGATCAAGTTGAACGCGGTGATCCGTCGCGGGGTGAACGACGGCGAGATCCCTTCGCTCGTCGCGTACGCGCGCGCAGAGGGCCACACCCTGCGGCTGATCGAGTACATGGATGTGGGGACGACGAACGGCTGGCGGCTCGACGAGGTGCTTCCGGCGAACGAGATCCTCGCGCGCATCCATGCACTGCACCCCGTCGAGCCGATCGCACCGTCGCGTCCGGGTGAGGTGGCGAACCGCTACCGCTACGTGGACGGGCGAGGGGAGATCGGGCTCATCGCCTCCGTCAGCGCTCCCTTCTGCGGCGATTGCACGCGCGCCCGCGTGAGTGCCGACGGTCGGCTGTACACCTGCCTGTTCGCCGCCGAAGGGATCGACGTGAAGCGCCATCTGCGACCGGTGGCCGATCCTCGGGCGCTCCGCGATGCGCTGCGCGACCGCTGGACGTCGCGTGACGATCGCTACTCCGAGCTGCGAGACGCCGCGACGGCGAACCGACTCCCGAAGGTGGAGATGTTCCGCGTCGGCGGATGATTCCAGTCGGCCCGTCGTTCGCCGGACCTCAAGGGTTGTCCACAATCCCGACCTGCACGCGCGCCAGGCGTGGAGAAGTCCTCGTAACAGAGCAGTAAGTTGGTGGATAACTCACTTCACCCGTGCGGGTGTGACTGAGATGCTTGCGATAGCCCGAAGAGGCCAGCGGTGACACCGCCGACCGAGCAATCGGCCAGGCGGAACGGACTGCGGTGATGACGGGATCGA
>CAINCM010000036.1 GCA_903847005.1 uncultured Chloroflexota bacterium
AGCGCAGCGCGAAGCTGTGCGCTCGACGCAACGCTGGCCGGGGCGCGCACGCCGATCAAGAGATCGGTGCCTGGCTTCACCGAAGGTGCGAGGTCGCGAGCAATCGACTTCAGGCGACGGCGGATGCGGTTGCGCACGACGGCGCCGCCGATCTTCTTGCCTGCAGCGATGCCGATGCGCAGCGCAGGTTCGGTGGTGTCGCGCACGACAAAACGGACGCCGAGAAGCGCCGAATTGACGCCGGGCGCGACGGCAAGTGCCGTAAAGTCAGCTGCGGTTCGAATCATGTCGAAACCTGCGGGGCGCGAGTGCGCCGACCCGCTCAGACGGTGAGGCGCTTGCGGCCGCGGGCGCGGCGACGAGCGAGGACCTTGCGGCCCGACGTCGTCGACATGCGCTTGCGGAAACCGTGTTCGCGGAATCGCTGTCGCTTCTTCGGTTGGTGCGTTCGCTTCATGGTGATCGCTCCCGTCAGAGTGGCCTTGGCGTCGCTCCGCCGTGCGGACCGGATACCAAGAGGGTTGCCTGGCCCAGAGCCGCGAGGTGGGCGGATCCAGGAAGGGAAGTATCGTCGGGGAGCCGCCAGGGTGTCAATTCAGGCGTGGCCCGCCTCGCTGCGGCTGGCGTAGCGGGGGCCCCTGCCCTCAACAAGCCGCTCGGTGTCGGGTGACAAGTGGGTGTAACAAAGTACGCGCGACACGCCGTACGGGTTGGGGTGTTGCTGCTATTCTCCGCGTCCCCCCAACAGGGTCCGGGCGGCCGACACGCCGCCCCGCCGACTCTTCAACGCGGGGAAAGAGAGGGAGGCGCTGCGGCATGGATCGACGACAGGTCTGGCGCGCCACTCTCGGGGAGCTCGAAATAAGCCTCTCTCAGGCGACGTTTGAAACCTGGTTCCGGCGAACGGCACTCCTTCGCGTTGACGAAGCGAGCAGCACCTTCACCATCGGCGTTTCGTCTGGTTTTGCGAAAGATTGGATCGAGGAGCGCTACCGCTCGCTGATCGCTCAGACGATCGCGAAGATCGTTGGATACAGCGTCACGCTTCAGGTTGAAGTTGTCAGCGAAGCAGAGCTTGATGCGCATGGCGCGCTCGCGGGAAAGAGAAGCGCGTCGACCGACGGCGCAACGCCGTCGCACGCCGCTGCGCCTGCTGGCGACGCAGTGCGCGTCGTCGACGCAAGCGAGCCGACACGACCGACAAACCTGAATGCGCGATACACCTTCGCAACCTACGTGGTCGGTTCTGCAAGCCGACTTGCGCACGCTGCATCGCAATCCGTTTCGGAGCGACCGGGCGGTGCGTACAACCCGCTCTTCTTGTATGGCGGTACGGGCCTCGGGAAGACGCACCTGCTCCACGCAATCGGGAATGCGGTGATGGAGCGGTCGCCGAAGCGACGCGTTCTCTACATCACGGGCGAAGCGTTCACCAACGAGTTCATCCTCAGCATCCAGCAGGGAGCGGCCGACGCGTTCCGGTCGCGCTTCAGGAAGATCGACGTGCTGCTGATCGACGACATCCAGTTCATTGCGGACAAGGAGCGGACGCAGGAAGAGTTCTTCCACACCTTCAACGCGCTCCACTCCGCAGGAAAGCAGATCGTCATCACGTCGGACCGAACCCCGAAGGAGATCTCGCTCCTCGAGGAGCGGCTGCGCTCGCGGTTCGAGTGGGGCCTGATTGCAGACATCTCTTCGCCTGACCTCGAGACGCGGATCGCCATCTTGCGCAGCAAGGTCGAAGAGAGCGGCGTGGTCGTCGCAGACGAGGTGTTGGAGCAGGTCGCGCGGCGCGTGCAGAGCAACGTGCGCGAACTCGAAGGGGCGTTGACGCGCCTTGTCGCCGTCGGGCGCCTGAGCGGCATGCCGGTCACCATGGAGCTTGCGGCTCGTGTCTTGAGCGAAGCGGTATACCCGAGCCCGAAGCGCATCCTCGAACCAGAGCAGGTGGTGGCCGTGGTCGCCGAACACTACGGGGTGACCGTCGAGCAGCTGCGCGGACCGAAGCGCGACCGCGAGATCGTGGTCCCGCGCCAAATCGCCGCCTACCTCTCGCGCGAGGAGACCGACGCCTCGCTCGTCCGCATCGGCGGGGCCCTCGGGGGGCGAGACCACTCGACCATCATCCACGCCTGCAGCAAGATCGAACGCGAGATGAGCTACGACGCGGAGCTGCGGCGGGAGGTGGCCCTCCTGCGAGAGGCCCTGTTGCGGCACGGCCAGGGGGCTGCCGCCTCCTCGTAGCCTGTGGATATCCGGTGGAGAAGTGGCGGTTTTGCCACGGTCTCGCACGGCGGGTGTGAGCGCCTGGGGGCAGCCTGTGGACAACCTGGTGCGGGTTACGCCTAGCCTCTCCCGAGAAGAGGGGGTTTTTGGCGCGCCGCGAGCGGTCTGTGCACGCTAGAGGGGTAGTTCCCCACGGCTCTGGGCTGAGGGGTTACACAGAGGCTCCACAGGCTCCACACTACGAATACGGCGGTGACGGGTTTAAAGAGATAAGACACTATTAGCAAGACGCCCTGCGGGGTTGTGGAGGAGTTGAGATGAAGCTTTCGGTGATCCAGGAGAATCTCGCCCGGGGCCTCGCCGTCGTCGGGCACGGTGTGGCCTCCCGAAACACGCTCCCGATCCTCTCCAACGTGTTCCTCAGCACAGAAGACGGCGGCCTCCGCCTGGTCGCAACCAACCTCGAGATCGCGGTCACCCACTGGGTTCCGGCAAAGATCGAGGAGAAGGGCGCAACAACCATCCCTGCGCGCCTTCTGAGCGACGTGGTGAACGGGCTCCCGAACGAGAAGATCGACCTCACACTTCTCCCTGACGGACGCGTGCACCTGAAGTGCGGCAGAAGCGCCTCACACCTTCGCGCCACACCGGCCGACGACTTCCCGCAAGTCGGCGCGGCTGGCGAGCGCGTGACCGCGCGCATCTCACAGAAAGAGCTGCGCACGGCACTTGACTCGACCGTGTTCGCCGCGGCAGGCGACGAGGCGCGACCAATCCTCACCGGCGTCCTCACGAGCTTCACCGGCGAGAAGGCGACGTTCGCCGCTGCGGACAACTATCGCATTGCGGTCGCGGGCACCGCGCTCGCGGAAGCCGCGCCTGAAACGAGCATCATTGTTCCGGCGCGCGCGTACGCGGAGCTCCTGCGACTCCTCTCCGACGTCGACGATCTTGTCGAGATCACGTTGACCCCGGCGAAGAACCAGCTGCAGTTCAAGCTTGGCGACACCATGTTGGTCAGCCGGCTGATCGACGGGCAGTTCCCGCCGTTCCAGCAGGTGATCCCAACATCACACACCACGAAGGCGACCGTCGTGCGCGACGACTTCTTGCGCGCAGTTCGGCTTGCGCAGGTGGTCGCCGACGCGTCGGCACACATCGTGCGATTCGCCATCACGCCGGATGGCGGCGGCGCGATCGACATCACCGCGGCGGCAGACGTCGGCGATCACGCCGCCCACGTCGAGGCGAAGGTAGAAGGCGAAGGAACCACCATCGCGTTCAACGCGAAGTACCTTGTCGACGTGCTCTCTCGTGTCGAGGCGGATCAGTTTTCGCTCGAGCTCACCGGGCCGATCGCACCGGGCCTGCTTCGCCCGCTCGACGGGCGCGATTACCTCCATGTCGTGATGCCGGTGCGCACCCCCTCCTGACAAGGCGCCGCCGCACACCGCGCGGCCGACACGCACGTGAACGCAAGGAGAGGAGTGGACGGAAGTGATTGAACGCGTGCGCCTCCAGCAGATCCGCAGCTGGACGGCCGGCGAGGTCCGCTTCTGCTCGGGCCCGCAGATCCTCTGGGGGGCGAACGGCGCCGGCAAGACCACCGCGGTCGAAGCGCTCCTCGTGGCGGCCACCGGTCGCTCGCATCGAGCGGGCGGTCTCCGAGAGCTCGTGCAAGACGGGGCGAGCAGCGGTTCGTTCACCGTCACCCTCCGCGACCCGAACGAAGGGGCGGACGACCCGCTCGCCACAACTACGCTCGCCGCGGAGATCGGCCGCTCAGAACGAACCCGCTTCTTGGTGAACGGCACCGCCCGAAGAAGCGAGTCGCTGGGCGAGCGGCTGAAGGTTGCCGCCTTTGTTCCCGAAGAGACAGGGCTTGTCGTCGGCGCACCATCCGTGCGCCGCGCCGCGCTCGATCGAATGGCAATCCAATGGAAGCCCGGATATCGTGCCGCCCTGACCAGATACGAACGAACGCTGAAGCAGCGCAACCGACTTCTCAAAGATGCGCTCGAAAGCGACGGTGCGGAACGGCGCGCAATCAGCGCAGAGATGAAGCCGTGGACCGAACTGCTCATCGACAGCGGGGCCGAAATCGTCGCCGCCCGCAACGAACTGCTCCGCGCGCTCGCGGCGCCGCTTGCAGCGGCGCACCGCGAGGTGGCCCCCACCGAAGGCGAACTTCGCGTGCGCTATGTCTCGCGCGAGGGACACGACGTGGACGAAGGGGTTCCCGCCGCGGCTGCGCGACTGCGCACCTCCTTCGACGAGACAGCCGAGAGCGAGGGCTATCAGGGGCACACACTCGTCGGCCCGCACCGGGACGATCTCTCCTTTCACGTTGACGAAAGAGACCTCGCCACGATCGCCTCCCGCGGCCAACAGCGAAGCCTTCTGCTCGCGCTTCTGTTCGCCGAGATCGAGCTGCTCACCAACGATCGCGGCGAACCCCCCCTGCTCCTTCTCGACGACGCGTTTTCCGAGCTCGACCCTGAGCGGCGCGATCATCTGGTAGAACGACTCGTCTCGCTCCCACAGACGATCATCACCACCACCACGCTCGGAGATCTCGCACCCCGCCTGGTGACAGCGAGCGCGACCCAAGAGGTTGTCCGAGGTCCGCGTGGAAGCGAAGTGCAACATGGCTGAGAAGCGCGAACGAAATGGGAGGCCCCAGAAGCTAGGCGCGCTGATCCCCGAAGCGGCACGTGCGCTCGGATTCGAAGAAGAGCTTGAGCGTTCACGGCGTGCGCGTGTCTTCCAGGAAATCCTTATCGAGATCGCGCCACATCTCGTGCCCCACTGCCGACTCGTTGGAGGCGAGAACGGCCG
>CAINCM010000037.1 GCA_903847005.1 uncultured Chloroflexota bacterium
CGGCGCGGCGACAAAGGCGCGCCGAATCCTCCTCCCCAACTCCGTTCGGACGGGAATGTTCTGAAGATTCGGATCCACGCTGCTCAACCGACCCGTGGCGGCAACAGACTGCTGAAAGGTGGTGTGGATGCGGCCATCAGCCTCCACCAGTTTCGGCAGCGCCTCAACATACGTGCTCTGCAACTTGGATACGGTGCGCCATTCGAGGGCAATGCCGACTATCGGATGCTCGCCTTGGATCTCCTCGAGCACACTCGCGTCCGTCGACCATGCGCCGGTTTTGGTCTTCTTCCCGCGCGGGAGTCCGAGTTCGCCAAAGAGGAGGTCGCCAAGCTGTTTCGGTGACCCGAGGGCGACCCTTCGACCGACCGAGGTTTCGGCCGCTGCCTCGAGGCGAGCGATCTCGCGCCCGAACGCGTCACCAAGTGTTGCGAGCGCCTCTTGATCGACTGCGATCCCTGCCTCCTCCATGCGCGCGAGTACTTCGATCAGCGGGAGCTCAATCTCGCGATAGAGTCGCTCGCTCCCGATCGCGTGCAGATCGCGCGCAATCCCCGCGCGCGACGCGAGCGCCACCAGCGCACAGAGCGACGCCCTCTGCAGCGGCGCCAGGCGTTCGGGAAGGTCGGCCCCGAGACGCGCGGCGGCAATCTCGACGAGCCCTGGATTGCGCAGCGTCACGTTGCCGATCCAACTGCCGAGGGCGACATCGTCGACGAGGCGCGGCGGTCGCTCTGCGCCGATCGCCAGCAGGGCGCCGAATATCTCCTTTACGCCGAGCCCAACAAGATCGCGTCCTGCAGCAGCGACGAGCGTCAGCAACCGATGGATGACCACAGGGTCGTCGGCCACGATCAGGCCTCCGGCTTCATCAGCGAGGGCAAGTGCGATCGGCCCGGACGGTCCGCGGCGGTCGACTCCCTCGCCCCCGAGTGCAAGCACGCCACGTGGGAGGAGTTCGCTCATGCGACGCGTTGCCTCGTCGGGCGTCTGTACGTGGATCGCACCCGCTGCAGCAAGATCGCCACGTTTGATCGCCTCGATCTGCGCACCATGATCCACCATGGTCTCGCTCGGTGGGGTTGCGACTGGCGTATGGCCACCCACCTGTCCTGCGGCGCGGTTCCCTTCGCTCACCACATTGAAATCGAACCCGAGCTGGAGGTCGCCGCCCGGATCTCCCGTCGGTGCAGAGGACAGTGCAGCGGGGGGCTCCTTCACGCCGCGGAGTGCTGCTCCGGCAGTCGCTGCGGCAACGGCTGCCGCCGCGGACTCTCGATCTTCGCCCTGGAGTGGCGGGAGGCGTCCGATGAGCGCACGGAACTCGAGCTCTCGGAGAAGCGTCAGCGCGAGCTCTCGGTCGTACTCTCCGATCCTGCCGCCATCTGCGGGAAGCGTCAGCGGAGCATCACGATCGATCGTCATCAACCCTTGCCCGGCGAAGGCCGCCTCCCGATTGGCGCGCAGCAGATCTCGAATTCGCACGGGCTCGACCTCATCCAGGCGCTGATAGAGCGCGTCAAGAGATCCGAACGAGGCGATGAGCCTCGCCGCAGTCTTCTCTCCCACCCCAGGCACGCCAGGGATGTTGTCCGAGCTATCTCCCTTGAGCGCCTTGAAATCCACGATCTGCTCTGGGGTCAAGCCGTATCGCTCGAAGATCTTTGCGGGGTCATACACCACCATGGCGTCAGCACCGCCCTTCGCCGTGTGCAGGAGAGAGACGTGTGGGCCGACGAGCTGGAGCATGTCGAGATCCCCTGAGACGATCATCACCTCCCACCCTTCGCTTCGCGCCTGTTCTGCGATCGTGCCGATGACATCGTCTGCTTCGTAACCGGGTGCTTCGAGAAGGGGCAGTCCGAGCGCGGCAACCAGATCGCGCACCAGTGGCACCTGAGATCGCAACTCGTCAGGCATCGATGGGCGTTGCGCCTTGTAGGCGGGGAACCGTTCGTGCCGATGCGTCGCTCCAGGAGCATCGAAGGCGACGATTGCGCGCACTGGCTTTGCGTCGGCAATCGCGCGGAGCAGGAT
The DNA here is from genome assembly GCA_903847005.1 of uncultured Chloroflexota bacterium. GTDB lineage: Bacteria > Chloroflexota > Limnocylindria > Limnocylindrales > Limnocylindraceae > Limnocylindrus. The sequence continues at coordinate 2,038 of CAINCM010000037.1, forward strand.
GCTGGTAAAACCAAATGCCGCGTTTGTCAGGACCCCACGGCTGTTGGTGAGCGGCGGGATGGCGTGAAAGGCGCGGTAGATCAGCCCATAGGCATCAACGAGAAGAAGGCGCTTCGGATCCACGCACGAAGCGTAGCGCAGTAGAGCGCCGCTTCGGCGTGTGGTGAACCCCTACGCCTGCCGACGGCGACGGACACTCTCAGCGGCGAGAAG
>CAINCM010000038.1 GCA_903847005.1 uncultured Chloroflexota bacterium
TACTCGTGTGGTCCCACCATCTACGGGCCCGCGCACATCGGCAACTTCCGAAGCTTCCTCTTCGCCGATCTTCTCGTGCGGTGGTTGCGCGCAAGCGGTCGAACGGTCCGCTGGGTGGTCAATCTCACGGACATCGATGACAAGATCATCCGCGCTGCCGCGAACGAGGGCGTCGAGATCCGAATCCTGACCGATCGTTGGGAGCGCGTCTTCAGGTCCGACATGCAGGCGCTCCGGATGACCGAGCCGGATGTGATGCCGCGTGCGACCGAGCACATCCCGGAGCAGATTGCGATCGTGGAACGCCTGCTCGAAAAGGGGCACGCGTACAGGACGGAGGACGGCTCCGTCTTCTTCCGCATCGCTTCGTGGCCAAGCTACGGCGCGCTGGCCCGCCTCGATCCCGAGGCGATGCGCGTGGGGGAGCGAGTGGAGGCGGACGAATACAGCAAGGATGACGTGCGCGACTTCGTCCTCTGGAAGGCGGCGAAGCCCGGCGAGCCGTCGTGGGAGGCGTCGATCGGCGCGGGCCGACCTGGCTGGCATCTGGAGTGTTCGGCGATGAGCATGCGCTACCTCGGGGAGAGCTTCGATCTGCACACCGGGGGCATCGACCTGATCTTCCCGCATCACGAAGACGAGATCGCACAGTCCGAGGCGGCCACCGGCCGGCGCTTCGTCGGAACCTGGCTTCACTGTGCGCACCTGCACGTCAGCGGCGACAAGATGTCGAAATCGCTCGGAAACATCGCTCGCGTCAGCGACCTGCTCGCCCAGGGGGTCGAGCCCCGCGCGCTGCGCCTCGCACTGATCTCTGCGCACTACCGGACCTCGTTGAACTACACGCCTGATTCGCTCCCCGCCGCACTTGCGGCGATCGAGCGACTCGATGCCTTCGATGTCGCACTCGGTGTCCGTGCCGGGCGCGGCGCGGATGCTCCCGGAGAGGCGAACGCCGAGGCCATCGAACTTGCCACAAGCACCCGTGCCCGCTTCGCCGCTGCGATGAACGACGACCTCGCCGTGCCCGAGGCGCTCGCCGCGCTCTTCGATTTCATCCGTGAAGGAAATCGCCTCATCGATGCGAACTGCAGCGCCGCGAGCGCCGCGGCGCTCAGAGAGACGCTGCAGTCGCTCGACCAGACGCTCGCCCTCCTCCCGTCGACCGTCGCTCTCCCCGCTGGCGCCGAGGAGCTGCTCGCCGCGCGAGTTGCGGCGCGGGCCGCGCGAGACTTTGCCGCGTCTGACCGGCTGCGCGACGAGCTTGCCGCTCTCGGCGTCCTCGTCGAGGACTCGCGTGACGGTCAGCGCTGGCGCATCGCCGGCGCTGTAAGTGCGGATGTCACCAATGGATGAGCAGCGACGCCCTCCGAGACCTGGCGCACGACCCGCGTCACGCCCGGCCCCACGACCTGGCGTCCGTTCAGTAGGACGCGGTTGGACTCCGCGACCCGAAGGTCCGCGTCACTGGGCCTCGAAGCGCACGATTCCGGCACATGCGCTCACCCTGGTCGGTCCCGATCAGGAGTTGATCGCAGGGCGACATCCAGTAGAAGAGGCGTTCAGCGCCCGTCGCGAGGCGTTGAAGCTGCTCGTCGTACCGCAGCGTCGCGCCGCGTTGCAGCAGGTGGTGTTGCATGCGACAACGTTGCGGATTCCCATCGTCGAGGTCGAAGGCGCGCTCATCGGTCAGCTCGCCGGCTTCGACGGGCATCAGGGTGTTGCGCTGGTGGTGCGACGCCGGCCAGAGGTTGCCCCAGAAGAGATCCTTGCGCGGGCCGTGAGTCGTGGTGAACCCCCCTTCATCCTGGCTCTCGACGGGGTCGAAGATCCTCAGAATTTCGGGAGCTTGATCCGCAGCGCCGAGGCGGTCGGAGTGCACGGCATCCTGATGGCGACCCGTGGCTCCGCTCCGCTCTCGCCCGCGGCGATCAAGGCGAGCGCTGGCGCCGTTGAACACCTTCTTGTCGCCCGAGTGGAGAGCCTCGCCGACCAGCTCACGGCCCTCCGACTCCGAGGGATTCGGGTCGTAGGAGCCGAGGCGGAGGCGGCGCAGGACCACCGCAGCGCGGACCTTCGCGGGCCGATCTGCCTCGTGGTTGGGAGCGAAGGGAAGGGCCTCTCTCCCGCGATCCGCCGCAGGATCGACCTCTACGTCCGCATCCCCATGGTGGGGCGAGTGGCGAGCCTCAACGCCTCGGTCGCGGGCTCCGTGCTCCTCTTCGAGGTGCTCGGTCAGCGCTCCGAGTCCACGGCACAAGGTGTGCCACCGCTGCCCGACCTCCTCCGCAACCCTGGGAGCGACGACGCCCCCTCTGAGTAGGCTCTGTGACGCCCTGTCCAGGGCGGGTCTGAGCACGGTCTAGGTTGACCCGGGGGTGTGAGGGCTTTATGCTGACCTCTCACCGACGGACCGCAAGGTATCCCGACGTGGGCGCCGACATAGCTCAATTGGCAGAGCAGCGGTTTTGTAAACCGCAGGTTCCGGGTTCGAGTCCCGTTGTCGGCTCCAGCAATGGGTAGGTTGAGCA
>CAINCM010000039.1 GCA_903847005.1 uncultured Chloroflexota bacterium
CCTCGTTCAACTCCTGCACCTCTTCGGCAAACTTCTCGCGCACGCCGTCGAGCGTCGGCCAGTCGTAGCCCATGGCGCTGGCGCGATCTTGTAGCTCGCGGCTCGCCGCGAGTGCGGGGAGTCCACGACTCACGCCGCTCAACGCGCTCTTGAATGCAGCGGGCACAACGTCGCCGCCCTCTGGTGGACTGCCAGCGCCCCCTTCGCGAGCGGCGCGCTCCGCGGCCTTCACCGCCTCCCAGGTGCGCTGCACCTCGCGACTCGTCTCCGCACTCGCGTCGCCGAAGACGTGCGGGTGCCGCCGAACGATCTTCTGCGCGAGACGCTCGTGCACATCGGTGAGGTCGAATGCGCCACGCTCTGCCGCAAGCTGCGCGTGGAGGATCACCTGCAGCAGCACGTCGCCAAGCTCCTCTGCCATCGCCGCATCTGCCGCCGTGTTCGGATGCGCCGCCTGCGCCTCGATCGCATCATGAAGCTCCCAGGCCTCTTCGATGAGATGCTTCGCCAGCGTCACATGTGTCTGCTCGCGATCCCACGGGCAGCCGTCTGGCGCGCGCAGGCGAGCGCTGATCCACGGCATGGCCCACGGCGACGCGAGGGCGGCAAGCGGCGCCAACGGCGGGATGAGCAGCGCACTCCACGATGTTCCTGCGCTGTCGTGCAGCGCACCCAGCGTTCTCCGTTCGCCGGCAGGCAGGAGTGTCACCTCGTGTTCCGTGCCGTACAACCTGGTCAACAGCGGCACACCCGCACCGGAGCGACCAGCGATCGCCGCCGACTCCGCGCCGCCACGCGTCAGGATGAGTGGGAGGCGCAGATCGACAGCCGCACCTGCGAGCGCGTTCAGCGGAACGATCGTCACGCCGCGCTCGAGGTCGACGTTTGGTGCCGCGATCCGAGCCGCCGCGATCAGTGCGTCGAGCGAGTCTTCTCCGCTCAGCGCCGTCACGGCGCCGGCGACTCCCCTGCCTCCTGGACCACCGCCCCGTCGATGGAGATCTTCGCCGCCGTCCGATACCCGTCGAGCCAGATGGAAAACCCGCTCGACTCGACCGTGCGGCGCTGCTCCTCTGTGTACGGCTTGTTCTCGATGGCGTTGACGCGAATGATGGCGAGTTGATCGCCAAGCGTCTCCAGACCGCTCACTTCGCCGTCGCCGAGCTTCCAGACCATGGCGGAGAGCTGCGGATTGATCGCGTAGCGAACCACGAATCCCGGGCGATCCACGGTGAGTCCGTCGATCTCCTTTGCGGCCTCGGCGGCCACCGCGTCGAAATCCGCGCCCGCTGCGGCCAGGTCAGCAGCCAGCTGTTCGAGGCGCAGCGCAATACCCTCGCGACGCGCTTCGAACTGGATCACGTGATACCCGAACTGCGTCTTGATCGGTCCGAGAAGATCGCCCTGCTTCAGCCCATCCGCCCAGACCGCGTCGTCGAACTCCGGCACGAAGGTCCCTTTGACTGCCCAGGCGAGCAGACCCCCTTCGGCGCCCGAACCTTCGTCATCGCTCTCGCTCGCCAACTCTTCCAGCGGCGTGCCGCCCTGAATCGCCTCGAAGGCCGCCTTGGCCTCTGCCTCGGCGGCAGCCCATGCAGGATCTGCCAGATCGAGGGCAGCTGCACCTTGTGAGTCGTCGTTCGGACTGTAGAGGATGTGTCGCACCTGCACCTCTTCGCTGACTCCGCCGTCTTGCGGTGCGGCAATGGAGACAAAGCTCACATCGCGCTGCTGGACCGGATCAACGAGCAGCTCGGCCGTCACACTCGCACTGAGTGCCGTGCGCAACGCGCGTTCTGCCGACATCTTCTTGTAGAGGGACATGTCGACGCCTGCTTCACTGGCGCTCTTCTCGAAATCTGCGTCAGGAGCGGCCGCGCGGATCTGATCCACGTAGAAGATGACGAACTGATCTGTGGCGCGCTTGATCACCTCCGTTGGGCCTGGCGCCGTCAGGCTCCAGGCGGCCGCGTAGCCAAGGTCGGTCAACGGGTCTTCCGCCTTGCTGCTCCAGCCAATCCGGCCGCCCTCGGCGGCATACGAGTCGCTCGACTCTCGCTTGGCGAGCGTTGCGAAGTCCGCACCTCCGGCAAGCTCCTGCGCGATGCCGTCGGCGCGCGCCTTGGCGGCGGCGATCGTCACCTCGCTCGGCGCACCGAGCTTCGGATCGTTCGCGATATCAATCGTGATTCTTCGCAGCAGGCGCAGCTCGGGCAGGGTCGTCTCCTTGGCCCATTCGGCGTCAATCTCCTCTTGGGTCGCCGTCACGCCGCGCGCTGCGGCGAGCGCATCTACCAGCAAGACATCGATCATGTCCGACGTCAGTTGGCTGCTGATGTTGGTCGACGCATCGTTGATCTGCTGAAGGAGTGCGTTCCCCTGCTCGCTCGAAAGCGTGCCGGCAGAGACGCGCGCGCGGATCCTTCCACCCTCTTGTCCGAGTCGGAAGAGTTCGATCTCCCCACGGGCCTTCGCCTCGCCGACGCTGATGGACGCGCCGTTCACCTCAACAGCCGACGCGAAGGTGCTGCTCCACCAGTTCGCACCCACGGCTCCTACGAGCAAGATTGCGGAGAGCACGATGGCGGAGAGGAAGGCGAGGTTCGCGAGCAGCGATTTGTCTGCCGCCTCGTACCAGGCAGCGATGCGAGCGCGCAGTCGCGTGAAGATCTTCATCGGTTGGACACTCCTTCATGTGGCCGCCGGAGAGCGAATGTTCCTCGCAGTATAGATGGATCGGGTGCTATCCTCTCTCTACGATGGCCAGCCAACCCCTGCCCCTCACGGTCGGTCGACCTCGACGCGGCCCCCTCGGCACGATCAGCGAGTCAATCGTCTCCCTCGTGCGAAGGCGCAGGCTGATCTGGTATCTCGCCAATTCCACGCTGCGGAAGGGTGACGGGAGTTCACTCCTTGGCAATCTTTGGCTCGTGCTCGACCCCGCACTGCAGCTCGCGATCTACTACGTGGTGATCGGGGTGATCCTGAAGCGACCCGAGCCCGCCTTCCCTCTCTTCCTATTCGCTGCAATCCTGCCGTGGCGTTGGTTCACGATGGCCATCAGCAGCGGTACCGAGTCGGTGCGCCGGCGCGGCAAGGTGATGCAACAGATTGCCTTTCCGCATCTTGTGCTCCCCGTTGCGGCGGTGGGCGCGAGCTTCGGGAGCTTCATCTTCGGACTGATCCCGCTCGCCGCCATCTACCTCTTCTACCCAGATCGCCTCACCCCGTGGGTGCTCCTGACGCCGGTCATCATGGGGATCCAGCTGCTGTGGACACTCCCCATCGCGATCCTGCTGAGTGCGATGAATGTCTTCTACCGCGACATCGGCAACCTGGTGAAGCACATGCTTCGACTCGGCTTCTACCTGTCCCCCGCACTCTTCAGCTACGAGCGGATGCTGAACGCCGCGGCCGCACACCCTCCGGCAGACCTGATCCTCGGCCTCAACCCGATGGCGTGGATCCTCAACTCATATCGCGATCTCTTCTATTTCGGGAGAGCGCCCGATTGGGGTGCCCTGCTGATCGTGGGGTTCGCCTCGCTGCCAATCACGCTCATCGCCATCTACGTCTTCCGCAAGGTCTCGCCCAACTTCGTCAAGGTGCTCTAGGTGAACGGGGCACCGCCGATCCTGCTCGAGGAGATGGGCGTCCGATACGACCTGCGCCTCACCAAGAAGCGCTCGTTCCGAAGGAGCCTGGTGAACTCTCAGCGACTCGATGCGAAGGGCCACTTCTGGGCGCTTCGCGGCATCAACCTGCGCGTGGAGCCCGAG
>CAINCM010000040.1 GCA_903847005.1 uncultured Chloroflexota bacterium
ACTAGATTTAAACGCGGCAAGGTGTTACTTGATGTGAGTGCGCAGTATATAGATAAATCCATGAATATCAAAGCTTATTTTGGGGATAATATGCTAGAATTCGGCCTCAATTCAATTTTGGTAAGCTTTTTATGTCTCGCAATTTAAGAAACATCGCCATCATCGCCCACGTGGATCATGGCAAAACCACCCTCGTCGATAAACTTCTTCAGCAATCAGGTACCTTCGCACAGCATCAGCAAATCGCTGAACGTGTGATGGATTCCAACGATATTGAAAAAGAACGTGGCATCACAATCTTAGCTAAAAATACAGCAGTGAACTTTGAAGGGACCCACATCAATATCGTGGATACTCCTGGACACGCCGACTTCGGTGGTGAAGTCGAGCGAAGCCTCCTGGCCGTGGACGCCGTGCTCCTCCTTGTCGACGCGTCGGAAGGGCCGCTTCCGCAGACGCGCTACGTCCTCTCCAAGGCGCTTGCGCGCTCGCTTCCAGTGGTCCTTGTGATCAACAAGATCGACCGGCCCGATGCACGCATCAAGGAGGTCATCGACGAGGTCTACGAACTCTTCCTCGACCTGGGCGCGAATGAGCACCAGATCAACTTTCCGATCGTCTACACCAACGCCCGTGCCGGGACCGCAACGCTCGACCTGGAGAAGCCTGGTTCCGATCTTGTCCCGCTCCTGGACGTCGTGCTCGAAACGGCCCCAGCCCCGATGCACGAGCCGGGCCATCCCCTCCAAGTGCTGATCACCAACCTCGCAGCAAACGATTTCGTGGGGCGGATTGCCGTGGGGCGCGTTCGCAACGGCGTGGTGCGCAAAGGCTCGAAGATCACCGTCGTGCGAGACGAGGGTTCTCTTGGCGGGACGGTGACCAGCCTGACACTCCCGATGGGGATCGAGCGCGTCGAGGTGCCAGAGGCCGGACCCGGGGAGATCGTGGGGATCGCGGGACTCGCCGACGTAGAGATCGGCGAGACGATCACCGATCCAGCCGATCCGCGACCGCTCGAGCGACTGCACGTTGACCCGCCAACGCTGCAGATGACATTTGGCGTCAACACCAGTCCCATCGGCGGCAAGGACGGAAAGTTCCTCACCTCGCGGCAGCTGAAGGCGCGTCTCGAAAAGGAGGTGCTCGGCAATCCGGCGATTGAAGTGAGTCCAACCGAGACCGGCGAGGCATTCCAGGTCCGCGGGCGTGGCGAACTTCAGCTTGCGATTCTGGTCGAGCAGATGCGACGAGAAGGGTTCGAGCTCGAAGTCTCGCGCCCCGAGGTGCTCCTCCACAAGGGGCCGAACGGTGTTGAGGAGCCCTTCGAGCAGCTCACCATCGACGTCCCAGTGGACTTCGTTGGCGTGATCACGGGGATCATGGCGGAGCGGCGCGCGCGCATGGAGAACATCCAGCACGGAGCAGATGGTCGTGCCCGCGTCGACTTCCTCATCCCAACGCGCGGCCTGATCGGGGTGCGAGGGCGCATTCTCACCGAGACGCGCGGTACCGCGCTGATCCACCAGCTGAGCGCAGGCTACAAGCCGTGGGTCGGCGAGATTCCTCACCGCACCAACGGCTGTCTCATCTCCGATCGCACCGGCGTGACCACAGGCTATGCGCTCTACGGCCTTCAGGATCGCGGTGAACTGTTCGTCACGGAGGGGGAGCCAACCTACGAGGGGCAGATCGTCGGCGAAAGCGCAAAGCCAGGTGACATGGATGTGAACGTCGTTCGCGAAAAGAAGCTCACCAACATGCGCACCCACTCCCACGACGAGGCGATCCGGCTGACGCCGCCGCGCCGAATGGCGCTGGAGAACGCGCTCGAGTTCATCGGCCCAGACGAGCTGATCGAAGTGACGCCATCGGCCCTTAGACTCCGCAAGCGTCTGCTCAGTGAGAACGACCGTCGTCGCGAAGCGGGCCGGCGCGCCGAGATGCGCGAGGCGACCTAGGTTCGGAGATGAACGTCGCGCGGATCTTTGCCGATCACGCAGCCGGTTCCCCCGTACGGCAAGAGGTTGCAGAGCTGCTCGCCGCGCTCTACCGAGACGGGATCGGTAATCCGAACGGCGGCCATGCAGAGGCGCGACGGGCCCGCGCCGTCCTCGACGAGGCTCGTGCGACCGTCGCCGAAACGTTCGACGTCGAGTCCCGTCAGGTGACCTTCACCGGGAGCGCATCAGAGGCGCTGGCCCTCGCACTCGGCAGCGAGCTGCCGAGCGGAGGCACGCTGATCACCACCACAAGTGAACACCGCGGTGCGCGCGCGCTTGCCGCTCGACACGAGTCGGCTGGCGGTGCGGTGGAGTTGATCCCCGTCGATTCGTGTGGTGCATGGCGTCTCGACGACGTCGCGCCGCGTCGCGATGCGGTGGCAATGCTCACGATCTCGTCGGGCGAACTGGGGACGGAACAAGATCTCCTCGCGCTGCGCGCCATGTGGGACGAGGTCGAAGGAGGCGCGCTGATCCTGGATGCCGTGCAGGCAGCGGCGTCGCGGAGGCTTGGTTTCCAGGAGGTCGGTGCCGATCACCTTGTGATCGGATCGGCCAAGCTCGAAGGTCCCGCGGGCATCGCCGCGCTCATCTCCGCCCCTGATCGGCGGCTGCGGCCACTCGTCCCTGGGGGCGGGCAGGAGCGTGGTCGTCGTGGCGGAACGGAGGCGGTTCCGCTCGCCGCGGCCTTTGCCCACGCCCTTGCCCTCGCGTCGCGCGAGCGCGATGCGATGCGCACGCACCTGAGCGCACTTTCGCGAACATTCGAAGAGGCACTCGGTGCGCCAGAGACACATGGATTGCGCCTGACCGGGAGTTCCGATCGAAGCGCGCGGCTTCCGGGGCATCACTCGTACGCGGCGAGCTGGGTTCTCGGCGATGACCTCGTGGCAGCCCTCGATCACGCTGGGCTCGCGATCTCGACGGGATCTGCCTGCATCAGCGGTTCGCGTGAGCCATCGGAGGCCCTTCTGGCATGCGGCCACACGATCGATGAGGCCCGCGGCGGAATCCGGATCTCGTTCGGACGAACGAACAGCGTCGAGGAGGCACGGCGCGCTGCAACGATCACAGCCGCAACCTGTGCACGGATTCGCGAAGGGCTTCGCGTGGAGGCACCGTTTTCATGACGGTGAGCGGACTCCCGAGCGGGTGGCTTCCGGAGCCAGAGGCAACCAGGCCCGAGCGTGTGCTCGTCGCCCTCTCCGGCGGGGTGGACTCTTCGGTTGCCGCCGCACTGCTCGTCGAAGCGGGGCATCAGGTCGTGGGGGTCTGGATGCGCCTCCACGATGCTGCGGACCGCGTGGATAGCGGACGGAAGAGTTGCTGCACGCTGGATGCGGCGGACGATGCGCGACGCGTGGCCGATCAGCTGAAGATCCCGTTCCACATCCAGAATCTCGAGCGAGAGTTCGCCGACGCGGTCCTTGAGCCCTTCGTTGGTGCATATCTGGACGGCGAGACTCCGAGTCCCTGCGTTGGCTGCAACACCGCGGTCAAGTTCGGCGCGCTCGTAGGGAAGGGGAGCGCCCTGTTCGGCTGCGAAGCGGTCGCCACGGGTCACTACGCGCGACGTGCCGTCAGCGCGGATGGCCGATCTTGGCGACTGAGGACGGCGGTCGATCACGACAAGGATCAGACCTACTTCCTGCACGGGCTGAAGAGCGACGCGATTGCGCGTGCGCGTTTCCCGCTTGGCGGAATGACGAAGGGCGAGGTTCGTGAGGCGGCGCGCGCACGTGGGCTCGCCACAGCAGAGAAACCGGAGAGCCAGGAGATCTGCTTCGTACCAGACGGCGACTATCGTTCGCTTCTGCGCACGCGTGGTTGGGAGCCCAAGCGCGGCGAGATCGTCGATGAGCATGGGCGAGTTGTCGGCTCTCATGAAGGGAGCGCCGCATTCACCGTCGGTCAGCGCCGCGGGCTTGATGTTGCGAGTGACGCCCCGCGCTATGTGAGCGCCATCGATCCTCGGACGAATCGGATCACCATCGGTCGGCGTGAGTCACTCGAACGGCGCGAGATCGAGCTCTGTGGCGCTGCAACGCCGAGCGGCGAACTCCCTGCGGGAGCCATCCTCCGCGGCGCGGCGAGGATTCGCCATCGTGGCGCGCTGGCGGCTGGACGGTTGGTGAGCAGCGGGGGCGGTGTCGCCACGTTGCAGTTGGAGGATCCACTGTGGGCTCCTTCGCCTGGCCAGACCGTGGTGCTCTACGAAGGCGAGACGCTCGCCGCCGGTGGACAGATCAGGGCCGCAACCGCGATCCATGCTTGAGCCGGCGCCGTTGCTCATCGGGCTGACGATTCTCGTCGTCACACTCGTCGGCCGCCTGCTTTCGGTTCGAGCGCCGCTCCCCTTCGCGCTTGCCGCCGCCGGGGTGGGTTCGTTGCTTGGACAACTGCTCGGCGAACGACTCCTCGGCGGTCTGATCTCAGTTGGCGGTGCGGCCTGGCCCGGTCCCTTGATCGGCGCACTGATCGTCGAACGACTCGCCGCACGGATCGCCAGTGGCTGGGAGCGCGGTCGGCAACCCTGAGGGCGACGGAGCACGCGGACCCCTCTGCTACGCTCGGCGGATGAAGCGAGACCCACGGATTCCTTCATATAGCGCCGCCGAACTGCGGTCGCGATTCATCGCCTTCTTCGAGGCCCGCGACCACACGGCGGTGCCGAGCGCATCGCTGATCCCTGCTGGCGACGCCACACTCCTGTTCACGAACTCGGGCATGGTGCAGTTCAAGGAGCTGTTCAGCGGCGCCGAGACACGTTCCTACACCCGAGCGGTCGACTACCAGCGCTGTCTCCGCGTGGCGGGGAAGCACAACGATTTCGAAGAGGTCGGACGCACGCCGCGCCACCACACCCTCTTCGAGATGCTCGGGAGCTGGTCGTTCGGCGACTACTTCAAGCGCGATGCGATCCTCTGGGCGTGGGAGTTCCTCACCGTGGAGCTCGGCATCCCTGCAGATCGTCTCGCCGCAACCATCTACTCCGACGATGAAGAGGCCGCGGCGATCTGGCGCGACGAGATCAAGCTTCCTCCTGAGCGTCTCGCGCGCTGGGGTGACGTTGCAAAGGGTGACGATGCAAACTTCTGGCGCATGGCGGAGACGGGCCCATGCGGTCCGTGCTCCGAGATCCACTTCGATCGCGGTGTCGAACTCTCCTGCGGGAACGACTGTGTCCCCGATCACTCAGAGCAGTGCCCGCGGTGGCTGGAGATCTGGAACCTCGTCTTCATGCAGTACGAGCAGCATGCGGATGGGAGGCGAACGGAGCTCCCGTTCAAGAGTGTCGACACCGGGATGGGGCTGGAACGGCTTGCCAGCGTAAGCCAGCAGGTGCTCTCCAACTACGACACCGATCTCTTCGTCCCGATCCATGCGCTGCTGCGGAAGATCACGGGCCACGACGCCACGTCATTCGAGAAGCAGCGATTCAGCTATCAGGTCATCGCGGACCATGCACGCGCGGTGACCTTCCTGCTCGCCGATGGCGTACGGCCAGGGAACGAGGGGCGGGGTTACGTCTTGCGGCGCATCATCCGACGCGCCGTTCGCCACGGCCGACTTCTCGGCATCGAACGTTCGTTCCTCCCCGAGGTTGCTCGTGCCGTGATCGGCATCATGAGCGAGGCATATCCGTATCTGCGCGAGAGCGAGGGCGTCATCGTGGATTCTCTCGAGCGCGAAGAGGCACAGTTCGCGCGCACGCTCGACGGCGGATCGACACTGCTCGCAGCGGCGCTCGCGCCTCTCGCAAAGGGTGTGACCACGGTTGGCGTTCGCCCCGACCAGCTCCCCGACGGCGCCCCGCGTCTCGACGGCGAGGTGGCATTCAAGCTGCATGACACTTTTGGATTCCCGATCGACCTCACGGTCGAACTCGCGGCCGAGCGCGGAGTGGCGGTCGATCGGACCGGATTCGACGCGGCACTCGCGGAGCAGCGTCAGCGGAGCCGTGGCGGAAAGAAGGCGGAACTCGCTGAACATGCGGCATCGTTGGCTCAACTCGAGGAGCTGCTGCGAGCGGTCGGGGAGACCGAATTCACCGGCTACGAGCGACTGGAGGGGGGCGCCACCGTCAAGGCGATCCTCGCCGAAACCGGAGTCACTGAGCGCGCGAAGGCCGGCAACGTGCGGATCGTCGTCGATCGAACCCCCTTCTACGCCGAACGCGGTGGCCAGGTGGGCGACCAGGGCGATCTGATCGGCGAGGACGGCCGAGCGATCGGCCGCATCACGGATACGCAGCGTCCGGTCGGCGCGATGACGCTGCACGACACGGAGCTGCACGCCCCGATCGCCGTGGGGGACCGTGTGACCATGCGCGTGGACGCGCCGCGACGAGCCGCGACCGTGCGCAACCACACGGCGACACACCTCCTCCACCGGGCGATCCGGATCGTCGCCGGTGCCGAAGCCAAGCAGCGAGGCTCGCTCGTCCACCCAGACTACCTGCGATTCGACTACCCACTCGACCGTGCGCTGACGCGAGAAGAGCGCGACGCTGTCGAATCCGAGGTGCAACGTGCCATCCGCTCCAACATCCCGATCGTGGCATCGCAGATGAGCATGAAGGAGGCGGTGGACGCCGGCGCGGACGCCTTCTTCGATGAGAAGTACGGTGAGCGGGTCCGCACGATTCGGATGGCAGACTACTCACATGAGCTCTGCGGCGGCACGCACTGCAGTGCGACGGGAGAGGTGGGGAGTTTTGTCATCACGTCCGACCGCAGCATCGGCTCGGGGCTCCGCCGCATCGAGGCGCTGAGCGGTCCTGTTGCGGACGAGTATCTTCGCGCGCGAGTCAAGAGCGTGGAAGCGGCGGCAGACCTGCTCGGTCTGCAGGACCAGGACCTGTTGACCGAGAAGATCTCCCAGATCCAAGCTGAGCTCAAAGATGCGAAGCGCCGCGCTCGTGAGGGTGGAGCACGACGCATCGATCCGGCCGCACTTGTCGCCACGGCGACGAGCGCACCCGCCGGGCACCGAGTCCTCCTCGCCATCGTCGAAGTCGAGGGGGTCGAGGAGCTCAAGGATCTCTCGAATCAACTGCGCAAGAAGATGGGTCCCGGCGTGATCGCGCTCGTGCGTCCAGGTGGAGCTCCCGACATCCTTGTGGTCGTCGACGGCGTTGACGCGGCACTCGCCAACGCCGGAAGCATCGTCTCGGCCGGCGCAACGGCGATCGGTGGGCGTGGAGGCGGAAAACCGAACATGGGCCAGGGACGTGGTGCAGAGGGGGGCGATGCCGCACTCGCGATACAGGCGATGGCGGCGGCCCTCGGCCTTGCACGATCGGGTGCCGATGCATGAAGCGCGAGGACCGGCGTCTCGGCATCGATCTCGGAGATCGGCGAATCGGACTTGCCGTCGCGGTCGACGACATGTCGCCCCGCGGCCTCCCAACCATGATGCGTGCGGAACGCACGCACGCCGACGCGTCGCGACTCGCCGTGATCTGCCGGGAACATCGCATCGGGCGACTCGTGATCGGACTCCCGCTTCACAGCGACGGCAGGGTCAGTGAGCAGGGAGAGAAGACGGTGCGCTGGGCCGAGGAGGTTGCAGACATCCTCAACCTTCCGGTGCGGTTCATCGACGAGCGCTACTCCTCCGCACGCGCAACGGATCGTGTGGGGCGACAGGGCGGCGGCGCGGGAGGCGGAGAACCAGGGCCGCGTCGGCGCGCGGCGTATCGGGCATCGATAGACCAGGCGGCGGCCGTGCTGATCCTCGAAGACGAGGCCGACCCCGGTCTCCACCTGGATCCTTCGCTGATGCGCGCTGAAGGTGTGGAGTGAGCGGCACGCGACGTCTGGGACTGCTCGCTGCGCTCCTCGTGCTCCTCGCCGCAGGTCGAGCGGTCGCCCCTTCTCTCATCGGTGATGCGTTGATCAGCGCTGGCCTTCGCTCGCCGGGTATCCTCGGCCTTCCGTTCATCGGTGACATCGCGGTCGATCGCCTCGGTGAACGGATCTCCGCTCCCGCCTCCGACGACACGTCGCTCGTCACGGTGGAGATCGCGGCTGGGAGCAGCACGGCTGCGATCGCCGAACATCTCTTTGCCTCTGGCCTGATCGCTGACCCGACAGGATTTATCGTTGCCGTCGGGCGTGCCGGACTGGAGGGTCGGCTTCAGGCGGGACTCTTCCAGGTGGCGGGGAGCATGACACCAGCCGAAATTGCAGTGGCGCTGACGCAGCCGTATCGCGAGCCGACGATCGCAGTGCAGTTGCGAGCTGGCCTTCGCTTGGAGCAGATCGTCGCGCAAGCAGGGACCATCGATCTTCCCTTCACGCAGCGGGAACTGCTCGATCTCTTGCGCACGCCGCCCGAATCGCTGACTGCCGACTACGGGTGGCTGGATCTGCCCCAAGGCGCGACGCTCGAGGGACGTCTCGGTTCTGGCACGTTCAATGTGCCCGTCAGCGCCGATGCAGAGCGTTTTGTGCGGATGCTGCTCGACCGTTTTGCAGAGCAGATCCCAGCCGAACTGCGCGGCCCTACCGACGACGGTCGCTCCTTTCACGAAGTGTTGACCCTCGCCTCCATCGTGGAGCGGGAGGCAGCCCTCGACGAAGAGCGCCCACGAATGGCGGGGGTCTACGCCTACCGGATGCAAGAGGGTGTCGGTCTCTTTGCAGACCCCACGATCATCTGGGTGGCCGACTCCGCGGCGCTACGAACGCTGAAGCTTTCGCAGTGGGAGAACTATGAGTTCTGGACCTTTCCGCCGCAGCCGTATGCCGGCCTGGTGCCCCCGCGGGTGCCACAGGACCTGGTCCCCTGGAACACGTTCGTCCGCGGTGGCCTGCCGCCCACTCCCGTGTCGTCGCCGTCGCGCGCATCCGTCGAGGCGGCGATCAACCCGGACATGAGTCGCAAAGAGATGTACTTCGTGCTGATCCCGGACAGTGGCGGCAGGCACGACTTCAGCAAGACGCTCGCTGAGCACGAAGCGAAGGCGAAGAAGTACGGCTACAGATGAGCGAGATCGGTGTGAAGCTTCCACGCCCGAGTGACTTTGCAGGACCGCCGACAGAGGAAGATTATCGGCGGTGGAGCGACGCGGATGAGGCCGCGAGGCCCGCACGTCTCGCGGCACTTCGCGCCCGAGCCCGAGCAGAGGGCCTCGATGCGCTCCTGCTCACGTCGCACGCGGATGCGCGCTACTTCTCTGGGATCTGCTTCGGCCCCAACGAGGAACCCACCGCTGGCGTGAGCGGATGGCTGCTCATCTCTGCAGACGCATTCGCGATCTTCGCCGACTCGCGATACACAGTGCAGGCTCGCCGCGAGGCGGCGCGTGCCACGGTCATCGATCCAGGAAGCGATCCAGGCGCGGCGATTGCATCATGGGCGAAGTCTCACGGGGTGCGCAACCTCGGCGCTGATCCCGGAGCGATTCGACATGTGATCTGGGAGCGCATGTTGGAAGCGGCGCCTGAGATGACGCTCGTCCCCGCGAAGGGGTGGGGGGTCACCCTCCGTGCGGTGAAGGAACCGGCAGAGATCGAGCGGATTGCTGCCGCGTGTGCCGTGGCGGATCGCGCCTTGGCCACCATCCTTCCGAAGGTCGTCCCTGGCGCAACCGAGGCGCAGCTGGCGTGGCTCCTGGAGCGCGAGATGCGCCAAGGAGGGGCCGAGGCGCTCGCCTTCGATGTCGCCGCACTCGCCGGTCCAAACGCCGCCCTCCCGCATGGAAACCCTGGAGGGCGACCGCTTCGCAAAGGTGAGGTTGCGCTCTTCGACTTCGGTGCGCAAGTCGCCGGATATCGAAGCGACATGACGCGCACGCTCTTTGTTGGGAGCGCACACGAAGAAGACCTCGGCCTCTACGCGCGTGTCTTTGACGGTCAACAGGCGGCAATCGCCGCGCTCCGGCGCGCGGTGGAGGGCGGAGCCACGGAGCTTCCCTCTGGACGCGAAGTGGACCGTGTGGCCCGTGTGTCGATGGGCGACGCGACGGGCGTCTACGAGCATGGCCTCGGCCACGGGATCGGCTTGCAGACACATGAGTCACCCTCCCTCTCTCGCGGGGCCTCGGAACGTCCGCTCCCGTCCCCAACGGTCTTCAGCGTGGAGCCGGGTTTCTATCTGGAGGACCGCATCGGGATTCGCATCGAAGATCTTGTTGCGGTAGACCTTGCGGGTCGTCGCCTGAGCACACTCACTCGTTTCCCCTCATCCCCCTTGATCGTGGGCTGACGGCTAGACTGTCAGCAAAGAGAGGGGGAGCCAGATGATCTCTACCGGCGAACTGAAGAAGGGTGTCGTGATCGAACTGGAGGGCGACCTCTGGCAGATCCTCGAATACCACCACATCAAGGTGGGCCGGGGGTCCGCTCAGGTGCGCATCAAGTTCCGCAACGTTCGAAAGCAGTCGATCGTCGAGAAGACATTCCAAGCGGGCGAGAAGTTTCCGCGTGCGACACTCGAGCGCCGCCCTGCGCAATTCCTCTTCTCAGACGGGGGCGACTACACCTTCATGGACACGTCGACCTACGACCAGTTTGTGATCACCGGCGAACAGCTCGGTGAAGCGAAGGATTACATCAAGGACAATCTCGTCCTCGAGCGCATCAGCTATGAGAGCGAGACGCTCGGAGTGGAGCTTCCCATCAACATCGACCTCGTGGTCAAGGAGACGGATCCGGGATTTGCAGGGGATACGGCGACTGGCGCGCGGAAGCCCGCAACCCTCGAGACCGGCCTGATCGTGCAGGTTCCGCTCTTCGTGAACGTCGGCGATGTGATCCGAGTCGACACGCGAACCGGCGAATACCAGACTCGCGTCTGATCACGCCGCCCGTCCCCGAGGAGGCACTCAGCGTCTCTGAGGTCGCGGCGCGGATCCGCGCCCAGATCGGCGAGGACCCGCTCCTCGCCTCGTGTGCCGTGGTCGGAGAGGTCCAGAGCAGCATGCGCAGCGCCGCCGGCCACGAGTATCTGACCCTCAGGGATGCAGAGGCAACGCTCGACGCGGTGCGCTTCCGTGGCAGCATTCGAGCAGGTGACGCGCTCCCGGCGGTTGGCGAGATGGTGATCTTGCTGGGCAGGATCGACCTCTATGCGCCGCGCAGCAGATATCAACTTATTGCACATACGGTGATTCGCCCTGGTGGGATCGGACTGCTGTCGCAAGAGCTGGAGGCGCTCCGCCGCAGACTCCAGGCGGAGGGCCTCTTCGATGCGGCGCGGAAGCGACCGATTCCGGTTGCGCCGCAGGGGATTGCAATCGTTACCTCGCGTTCGGGCGCGGTGCTGCACGATGTTGTGCGCGTGCTTCGCGTTTCGGCGCCACAGGCTCGGCTCCTTCTCGTCCACGCGCCGGTCCAGGGCGCGGGCGCGCCAGAGGAGCTCGCTGACGCCATCCGTCGCGCAAATCTCCATGCGGCCCGTGAGGTGCGCGCGGGGAACGCTGCGGCCCCGAGCGTGATCCTGATCGCACGTGGTGGTGGATCGAGCGACGACCTTGCGGCCTTCAACAGCGAGGTGCTCCTGCGCGCGATCGCAGCGTCCAACCTGCCTGTG
>CAINCM010000041.1 GCA_903847005.1 uncultured Chloroflexota bacterium
ATGCAGCGTGCCACCGCGCGGATCGCGGACCTCCACGCGCACGAGCCCTTCGCGGCTGATCTCCGCACGGCCGCGGCTCCCGTCGCTGCCGTGCAGGTCGAGAGAGCCGTAGCCGCGAATCCGACTGCCGCGGAGCGAGGGGGCGAGTTCGGTGGTGACGGTGCCGCGGGCGGTCCCGCGCCAGGCGGCAAGGCCGGCGCGGCGGCCGGCCGCGTCCACCTCGAAGGCAAACGTGGATGGGGCCGGCATGCCGAGACCGCGGATGCCAACGGTGGTGCCGAGCACGCGCTCACTCGCCTCGTAGACGCCGACCTTCGGCAGGACGGTGCGTATCTTCGCCGCGATCTCACGGCGACCGCCCGTGTTCGTCGCGCGCACCGTTGCGCCGGTCTCCAGGTCTCGCTCTTCGACGATCTGCTCATCGGTGAAGTTCGGTTGCTGGTATCCGCTCCCGTAGGTGGTCGATGCGGCAACAGAGTAGTAGGCGAAGCAGACGAGTGCGCCGGCATATTCGGGACCGCCAACTCGATCGACGCGCAAGAGCGCGCTGAGAGGGAGCAGGATGCGGCTCTTGGCGGCGCGTCGCACAAGGTATTGCAAGAAGGTCGTGCCGTGCGTCTCATACGACGCGCGCGCATCGCCTGCCGGCGTGAAGTACGGCGTCGTGAGGCGCTCGTCGAGTCGTTCGTTCATCCTCCAATGGTAGCGCGCGGCACCGCTCGGCTACACTGGCGCGGATGAGCCGAGGCAGCGCACCACACGCCACATCTGGTCGCGCGCCCGGCATCGACCTCGCGGTCGCCGCATCGCTCTGGGGCGGACTCTACGTCATCTCCGCCGCCACCTTCGACGCGATCCCTCCCGCCACGCTCACCCTGATCCGCCTCGCTGTCGGCGTTGCCGTGCTCCTCGTGTACGCGCGGATGCGCGGCGTCGGCGTGGGCTGGTCGGAAGTGCCACACCGCGCGGCATGGGTTGCGGCGCTCGTTGCCGCAACGAGCATGCTGCTGCAGTTCGGCGGGACCGCACTCACCTCCGGTGTGGAGGGTTCGGTCGTGACGATGGCGACGCCGATCTTTGTGCTCCTGTTCGGTCGACTGCTCGACGGCGTTGCCATCCCTTCGCGCGCGTGGGGAGGGATCGCCCTCGCGATCGCCGGCGTCCTCCTCCTCTCGCTCCGCGGGGCCGATGCGCAGCTGGTTGCGGAACCTTCGCGACTTCTCGGCATGCTCGCGCTGGTTGGCGCTGGAGGAACCTGGGCGCTCTACTCGTCGCTCGGTCGGCCGCTCGTTGCCGCGATCGGTGCGAGCCGCGCCATCGGTCTCACCGCAGCGCTCGCACTCGTCTTCATTGCGCCGGTCGCGCTCGTCGAAGTGGCGGTTGCCGGCCTCGACCTTGCCGCTGCCACAACCCCCGCCGCACTCGGCGCCGTCGCCTATCTCGCCGTCGGCGCAACGGCGATCGGATGGTCGCTCTGGTATCGCGGCTACGCTGCGGCACCGCCGCGCGTTGCCGCCGCGGCGCTCTTTCTGCAACCCTTCGTTGCCGCGCTGCTCGGCGTGGGACTGCTCGGCGAGGCGGTGGACGCCAGCCTGGTCGCGGGTGCGCTGCTGCTGCTCGGCGGAGTTGCGTTGATCGCGCGCGGCGAGGGACCACGTTGATGGACGATCTGCGTCGCTATCTCGTCTCACCGCCGCCGGTGACCGGTCGACGTGC
The DNA here is from genome assembly GCA_903847005.1 of uncultured Chloroflexota bacterium. Taxonomy (GTDB): domain Bacteria; phylum Chloroflexota; class Limnocylindria; order Limnocylindrales; family Limnocylindraceae; genus Limnocylindrus. The sequence continues at coordinate 1,717 of CAINCM010000041.1, forward strand.
CATCACCACCAGCGATGACGGCG
>CAINCM010000042.1 GCA_903847005.1 uncultured Chloroflexota bacterium
ACCACGACGACGGTGTGCCCCATGGCGCCCTGCTTCTCCAGCATCGCGACAACGGTTCGCACGGTGGAGAGCTTCTGGCCGATGGCGACGTAGATGCAGATGAGGCCCTTCCCCTTCTGGTTGATGATCGTGTCGATCGCAACGGCGGTCTTGCCTGTCTGGCGGTCGCCGATGATCAACTCGCGCTGGCCGCGTCCGATCGGGATGAGTGCGTCGACCGCCTTGATCCCCGTCTGCACCGGCGTGGTGACCGACTTCCGGCTGATCACGCCCGGCGCGATGCGCTCCACTGGACGACTCTTCTTTGCGTTGATCGGGCCCTTCCCATCCAACGGGCGACCGAGCGGATCAACAACACGACCGATCAGTTCTGGCCCAACCGGTACCTCGACAACTCGGCCGGTGGTCTTGACGGTGTCGCCCTCTTTGATGCTCTTCGCATCACCGAGGAGCACGGCGCCGACCGTCTCTTCGCCGAGGTTGAGTGCCATGCCGGCTACGCCGCCGGGGAACTCGAGCAGTTCAGACGAGAGCGCGCCGGAGAGTCCGTAGACCTGCGCGATGCCGTCGCCCACCTCGACCACGGTGCCAACGGTGCGCGTCTCGGCGCCGCCGTCGAAGCCTGCGATCTGCGACTTCAAGATGCTGATGATCTCGTCTGACTTGATTGCCATCTCTCTGCTCCTCGCTGCTCTACGCGTTGCGCCGGTTCAGCCGGCTGCCGTAAGGATGCGCTCGCGCATGCGCGCGAGCTTTCCTCTGACGCTTCCATCAATGAGGAGGTCGCCGACGCGAAGCGTGACGCCTCCAACAAGGCTTGGGTCGATGTCGTAGCTGACGTGCACCCCGCCGCCGGCGATTGCCTTCGCCTGTGCTTCGATCTTGCTGCGCTCGTCTGCGCCGATCTCAGTCGGTGTGCTCACCCGGGCGGTCGAGATCCCGTTCCGTGCGTTGAGCGCCTGGCGCGTCGCCTCTGCGATCGCAGGGAGGCGCCCAAGGTGACGACGCGAGGCGAGCGCCCCCATCAGCGTGCGGACCGCCGCGCTCACCGGTGCCCCGGCCGCCGCCTCGAGGGCGCTCACGCGTGCCGCGGCCGGCGTGCGCGGATCGTCGAGGAGCGTTCGTGCTCCCGGAGTTCCGACCACCCCTGCCACACGATCGAGCTCGGCCAGGAGGGCCTCAGCCGCCGCCCCGTCGCCCGCGATGGCGAGGAGGGCCGATGCGTAGCGACGCGCGGAGCCGAGGGGTCGATCCACGGTCAGTTCCCCTTCCCGCGCTGCTCGTCCAAGAACTCACCGACGAGTGCACGCTGCCGTTCGCCATCCATCGACGCGCCGACCACTTTGGTCGCTGCGCTGATCGCAAGCTCCGCAACCTCGCTGCGAATGGAGGCGAGTGCGCTGACGCGCGCCGCCTCGATCTCTGCGGCCGCGTCGGCCCGCATCTTCTCGAGTTCCGACTTCAGTGCCGCCGCCTGCTGCTCGCGAATCTGCGCCGCCGCTCTCTCCGCGTTGGCGCGAATCTCGTTCGACTCGCGTCGCGCTTCAGCAAGTGAGGCGTCTGCCGCCTCGATCGCGCGTCCCTTTGCCAGCGCGGCGTCTGCCGCGTCGCGGAGGCCGCGCTCGATGCGCTCGCGTCGCTCGTCCAGCATCTTCGTGATGGGGCCGAGTGCCGCCGCGCGCAAGACGATGATGAAAAAGGCGAAGTTTGCCGCAGATACCAGGATCCAGAAGAGATTGAAGCTCAATCCCGCGCCCTCGGCCTCGCCAGCGGCGGCCTCGGCGTACGGGAAGACTCCGAGTACTCCCTGAATCAGGTCGATCATCTGCCCCTCAACAATCTGCATCAATGCTCAGTGCGCGTTCGCGAGTTAAAGAACGAGTGAAAGGATGCCGAGCACGATCGCAAGAACGCCGAGGCCTTCTGCGAATGCTGCACCGATGATGAAGACGCCGCGGACGGCGCCCGCCGCCTCTGGGTTGCGACCGATCGCACTCGCCGCTGCCGCCGTTGCAATGCCTACGCCAAGGGCCGGCCCAATGACGCCAAGGGCCGCGATGCCCGCTTGAAGCTGATCCATCTCCTTACCTCCTACTGTGACCGCCGATCGGAGGCTTCCGCTCGGTCGGTCCTGCTGTTCCTCAGCTACGGCTAGTGTGCCGCAACTCGCGATTCTGCTCCCGCCGCGGAGCCTTCACCTGCTCCAGCAGGCTCGTGATGCTCATCGTGCCCCTCTTCGTGGTGCCCCTCCATGGCAAGCATGGTGAAGACCAGAACGAGCACGCTGAAGATGATCCCCTGCATCAGGCCGACAAAGAGTTCGAGGCCGTACAGGGCGAGTGGGATGAATGCAATGGTGATCGTCGTCATGACGGTGAGGGCAAGCTCCCCGCCGTAGATGTTGCCGAAGAGTCGCATGGCGAGCGTCACCGGCTTGACGATCTCGAGGAAGAACTCGAGCACGCCGACAAAGAGCCCGACTGGGCCGCCTTTCAACGTGAAGAACTTTCCAAGGTAGCCGCCGAATCCGAGCGCTCGGAACCCCTGATAGTGGAAGTAGACGAACGCAACGAGCGCAAGGCCGACGGTGACGTTGACGTCACTAGTCGGGGCGCGAAACTCGTGCACCCGTCCCACGCCAGGGATGAGTCCGGACCAGTTGGAGACGGCAATGAAGAGGAAGCAGGCGAGAAAGAAGGTGATGAACGGCTTTGCGCCGGCGCCGCCGATTCCCGTCGCAAAATTGGTCAGGCCTTCGAGCGCAAACTCGACCGCATTCTGCACCGCGCCGGGAACATCCTTGAGTCGGCGCGCGAGAAGCGTGAACGACACGATGATCACTGCCATCACGATCCAGCTCATGATGATCGAGCCGGTGATGCTCGGATAGAAGTCGAAGAGCGATGCGGCGTGCGTCGGGTCGCCGCCCAAGTCGATCACGGTGTGGGGAACGATCGGCTCGAGCGCCCGCTTGATCACGTCGCCCGGGAAACCCTTCAGCCCCACGTTGCCGAAGGTGGCGATGGCGAAGGCGTCGAGGGCGAGGACGCCGAGTGCGGCGATCAAGAGCGTGCGTCGCGTCGTGGACGTGCGGGGGGCCGCGATGCTCACTACTCGCTCCTTCCAGACTTCTCGTTGACTCGAGCCTCGAGTTGCTGCTCTCGGCGCCGGCGATCCTCTGCGTCGATCAGGTTCAGCGCTCGGCGGACGGTGCGCGCCGCTCCGATCGAGCCGACCGCGAACCCTCCCAGGAAGCCGACCACCAGGAAGAGCGGTCCGCTCTTGATCAGGTCGTCGAGCCAGTTCCCCAGCAGCGCCCCTCCCAGGTTCGCCACGAGGAGCATCGCGCCGATCTGCGAGAAGAGCGCGAGGTAGGCGCTCTTCCCTCCAAAGGCGGCCTCCGCGGACGTCTCGTTGGGGTTCCGCGGCGATTCTAGCCGAGGGGTCTGACTCTCGCGCTGATCTTCGGGGGCGCGCTCAGGGAGGCTCACTCGGGCGTCCGATCCGCAGCCTCGGCCGCAGTCCGTTTCGTCCCTCGCCCCCTTGTGCCCTCCGTCGCCCGAGAGAGATAGGCGATGACGCCGCCGAGCACAACGAGGAGTCCCATGAATGCATAGAGGGTGGCGCTCCCCGTCAGCAGGAGGGCGAGAACGGAGAGTGCAGCGGTGAGGGCGTAGAGCACCAGAACCGAACCGCGATGCGAGAAGCCGTAGCTGAGCAGGCGGCGATGGATATGGCTCTCGTCTGGCGTGTACGGAGATCGTCCAGCGGCGATGCGACCGAGAATGACAAAGAGTGCATCGACGATCGGCACGCCGAGAATCAGCAGCGCCGCGGCAACCTTCGCGGTGCCGAGGAGCGCAAGGACGGCGAGCGCATAGGCCACGGCAAGGATCCCGCTCGTGCCCATGTAGATGGATGCAGGGTGGAAGTTAAACCGCAGGAATCCGGCGAGCGCACCGGCGAGCGTAAAGCTCAGGGCGGCGAGCAACGGACTCGTTGGCAGCGCGATCACACCGAGGGTGAGCGCTGCAAGCAGCGAGATGCCACCTGAAAGCCCATCGAGCCCGTCGATGAAGTTCATGCTGTTCTGCATCCCGAGCGTCCAGAAGATGGTGACGCCGAGCGCAACCGCATCTGGGAAGAGAAGGTCGCCTGAGCCGAGCGGATTGGAGATGAAGGCAATCCGCAACCCGAACGCGATCGGCACCAGTGCAATGAGCAGCTGTCCCACGATCTGCCAGCGCGCGCGAAGATCGTAGCGATCGTCAACCAGTCCGATCACTCCCGCAAACAGCGTGCCCAGCAAGAGCGCGGCGGCACCGTCGCCTGTGAGTCGTGCGGCGCCGCTGCCGGGGCTCAGCCCTAGTTCTGCGGAGAAGAGAACCAGCACCGCGCCGATCAGGGAGAAGGCGACGGCAACCGCGAGCCCTCCCGCACGCGGCACCGGCGACGTGTTGATCCTTCGCTCGCTCGGATGGTCTGCGATGTTGAACTTGCGCGCGATCGCACGCATCACAAAGGTTCCGACCCCGGCTGTCAACGCAGCGACAACTGCTGCGGCAACAAGGATCATGTCTTGTTGTCAGATCGTTGTGCGTCGCCCGCCACAGCAAGCGCTGTTGCGTCGGATCCTGGAACCGGGAAGGCGCGTGCCATCTTGATGACCTCTGCCTCGATGCGCGCAAGCGCGGCGGCATCTTCGCGACGCGCGATCGCCTCTGCCGACCAGGCTGCGATCTGCTCCATCTCGGCGGGCCCCATGCCGCGCGTGGTGGCGGC
>CAINCM010000043.1 GCA_903847005.1 uncultured Chloroflexota bacterium
GACCTCTCCGGCGCTGTTCAGGACATTCACCTTCTTCAAGCTGAGCGTCACCGATCCCGTCTTCGCCTTGCCTCGTTCAACGGTGAGCTGCACCTCGCGACCGACCATCATCTCCGCCAGCTGCTTCGGGTCGGTATCTCGAGGCTTCACCGTGCCCACGACCTTCCCCCGCCGCAGGACCGTGATGTTGTCTGCGACTTCGAGGACCTCGTGGAGCTTGTGCGTGATGAAGATCACGGAGGTGCCGGCCGCTGCGAGCCCGCGGATGATCTCGAACAGCTCTTCGGTCTCTTGCGGCGTGAGGACGGCGGAGGGTTCGTCGAGGACGAGGACATCGCTCTGCCGGTAGAGCGCCTTCAGGATCTCGACCCGCTGCCGCACGCCGACCGGGAGAGACTCGATTTTCGCGTCAGGATCGACGCTGAGGCCGTAGCGCTTTGAGAGCTCCAGGATCTTGACGCGCGCAGCGGCGCGGTCGAACGTTCCCAACGGCCCGCGCACCGTTTCGGCGCCGAGCGCTACGGATTCGACCACGTCGAACACCGGAACGAGCATGAAGTGCTGGTGCACCATGCCGATGCCAGCCTCGATCGCCTCTGCAGGATCCTTGAATGCGCGAACTTCGCCGTCCACCACGATGCTCCCGCTGTCTGGGCGATAGATCCCAGAGAGGATGTTCATCAGGGTGGATTTGCCGGCACCGTTCTCGCCGAGCAGGCCGAGGACCTTCCCGCGCTCGACCTGGATTGAGACGCGGTCGTTCGCGAGGACACCGGGGAATTGCTTGGTGATCTCTCGTAGCTCCAAACGCAGTGACAAACGGATCTCCGATCTCTATTTGTGCAGCTCGTGTTGCCTAGGAGAATCGTGTGAAGCGATCGGTTCCGGCGGTCTCCCGCCGGAACCGATCGCTGTGCGGCACGAGCCTCACGCCCGCGCCGCGTCAACTACCTATTCGAAGTAATCCGAAACCTTGACTTCGCCGCTGATGATCTTCGCCTTGAGGGCTTCGACCTTCGCGATGACGTCTGCGGTCACCAGGCTGCCGAACGCTGCCGTCCATGCTGCCTCGGTGCGGTCGAGCGGAGCAATGCCCACGCCGCCGTTCTCGAGCGTACCCGTGAGGTTCTCACCGCCCAGGTCGCCCGCGAAGTTCTTCTCGATCGTTGCGAACACGACTGGCCCGATCAGCTTCATCGCCGAGGTGAGCAGCGTGCCGCAGTAATCAGGAAGCGTGAGGCACTGGTCGGCGTCCACGCCAACCGAGTACTTGCCTGCGGCAAGCATCGCCTCGTACGTCCCCTCACCGGTCTGACCGGCGACTGGATGCACGACGTCCGCGCCCTGGCTCATGAACTGCTCTGCAGTCGACTTGCCGAACTCCTTGTTCCCCCACGGGTTGTCGCTCGGGGCAAAGGTTCCGTTCTGTGCGACCGCATCCCAGCCGAGAACCTCGACTGCGGTGCCACTCTCTTCTGCGTAGTAGTTCGCGCCAGCGACCCAGCCGTCCATGAAGCGCGTCACGCCTGCAAACGGCTGACCGCCGAAGACGCCGAGCTTCTTCGACTCAGAGATGGTTGCCGCAAGATAGCTTGCGAGCATCGAACCCTGATCGATCTGGAAGTCGAGCCCCGTGAAGTTGGCTGGAATGTTCGCATCTGCCCAAGTCGAGTCGACCCACGCGAATGCGATGTCAGGGTTGGCAGTCGTTGCTGCGACCACAGCCTCTCCCTGGCTGAAGCCAACGACGATGATGCTCTTGCACCCTTCGTCGATGAGGAGCTGGATGTTGGCGGCGTAATCCGCGCCCGTCTTTGCCTCGCTGTACTGGGTGTCATACCCAGCGGCTTCGGCTTCGAGGAGGCCCTCGTATGCCGAATCGTTGAAGCTCTTGTCACCGATGCCTCCGACGTCGAGTGCGAGGCACGCCTTGTAGTCGCCCTTGCCGGCGTCAACAGAGGCGGATGGTGACTCAGCCGTGGAACCGCCACAGGCGGCCACGACGAGCCCGAGAATGGTGAGGAGCGCGAGCATTCGCGTCTTCATCTCTTTGTAGCCCTCCGCTATCTTCCTAGCCGAGGCGCGAGCGCCTCAGCGGGCCAGCACAGCGCTGGCCACTGGCGGCATTGTGCCTGATTCTCTGCTGACTTGCGCTCAGGTTCCCCACCCGCCGCGAGCGGCCCGACTAGCGCGAGACCCGCCGATCGACCCACGCATCAAACCCTTCCAGGAGCCGACGCCGCTCCCCTTCGCCGAGGAAGGCGGACTCGTATCCCGTGCGAGCGAGCGCCAGGAGTTCTGTAACAGTTGCACCGAGTCGGCGTCGAACACGGGTGTACTCCTCGGACAGGGTCAGGTCGCTGACGATCAGGTCGTCGGTGTTGAGCGTGACGCGCACGCCGCGGCGCTGGAGGGCAAGGATGGGGAAGTCCCCGTACCCCGGAACGATCGCCGCCTGCACGTTGCTCGACGGACAGAGGTCAAGCACCACGCCACGCGCGATCAGTTCGTCACAGAGCGACGCATCGTCAGCAGCAACGGCACCGTGTGCGATCCGCGCAGGACCGACCTCCAGCGCCCTGCGCACTTGCGCTGCACCACCCCACTCTCCGGCATGCAGCGTGATCGCCAGCCCGCCACTCCGCGCAACGTCGAACGCCTCTTTGAAGGTAAGGGGGTCAGGGAACGCCGCCTCGCGGCCAGCAAGATCGAAGGCAACCACGCCACGATCTTGCGCTTCCACAGCGGCAACCGCGAGTGCGCGATTCTCTTCCACGCTGTGCGAGCGCAGGGCGGTGACGATCAGCCGCACCTCCACGTTCACTGCGGCCGCTGCGGCGCTGGCGCCGCGCGCAACCGCGGCGATCACCTCGGCCTGGGTCAACCCCTTCGCCGTGTGGAGGTGCGGACCCCAACGGAGTTCCATGTAGCGAACGTTCTCCGCCGCCTTGGCGCGGACAACGCCGTCCGCCACGCGTTCGAGGGCCTCTGCATCTTGTAGCAGTGCGATCGGCAGGTCGAATGCGCGGAGCAGGTCGGCCTGATCGACGCAGCGTTCCGGCGCAACGAGCGCGGCGCGCATTCCGGCCCAGTCGGTCGGTGCATCGACTCTCCGCGTGCGCGCAAGCTCCAGTGCGAGTGCTGGATCGAGTGACCCGTCAAGGTGCAGATGCAACTCGGGCTTCGGCAGTTCGCTGAAGAAGCGCACGTCGTCGTCGGCGCGGATGAAGTGTGGTTCTGGAACCTGCCGTGCGCTCATGGCTCCTCCTCCCCTTGCCTCAAGTTCGTGCGCAGAGGATACTCCCACCATGAGCCTCTCACTCCCGCCGGCAACAGATTCGCGCACACTGGCCAACTGGCTCCGCAACGTCACCCCCGTCGACCGCGTTGGCGTGGAGGAGCGTGTGTCAGCGTTGAAGACCCGCTCGATCAAGAAGTCGACGAAGGTCTGGGCGCTCCGCCTCGCCATCAGCATGTGCGACCTCACCACGCTCGAGGGGAGAGACACGCCGGGGAAGATCCGCCAACTCGCCGCCAAGGCGGTACGCCCGCACCCGGGCAACCCCGACATCCCGTCGGTCGCCGCGCTCTGCTGCTATCCGGATCTCGTCACCGTTGCCAAGAAGGCGCTTGCGGGGAGCGGCGTCAAGGTTGCCGCGGTCGCGACCGCCTTTCCGAGCGGGCGATCCTGGACTGACCTGAAGATCGACGAGACAAGGCAGGCGGTTGCCGCAGGGGCGGACGAGATCGACATGGTGATCGACCGCGGCGCACTCCTCTGCGGTGACTACGCAAAGGTCTGGGACGAGATCGTGGCGGTAAAGGAGGCCTGCGGTCCCGCGCACCTCAAGGTGATCCTCGAGACGGGTGAGCTCGGCAGCTATGACGAAGTGCGCCGCGCATCTGCGCTCGCGATTGCCGCCGGCGCCGACTTCATCAAGACCTCTACGGGAAAGGTGACCCCAGCGGCAACGCTCCCGGTCACGCTCGTGATGCTCGAAGCGATCCGTGAACACTGGAACGCAACCGGGCGCATCGTTGGAATGAAGCCCGCAGGCGGCATCCGGACAGCGAAGGAGGCGATTCAGTACCTGGTAGTGCTCCATGAGACGCTTGGCCCAGGCTGGATGACTCCGGAGAGATTCCGGTTCGGTGCCTCGAGCCTGTTGAACGACCTGCTGATGCAGTTGGAGAAAGAGGCGACCGGCGCATACGCAGATCCGGACGACTTCACCCTCGACTGAAGCAATACCAACCGGTTGCGCCGCTCGGGGCGCGACGGGGCGCTACGAGCCGATCGGGTGCCAGACGCTCTTCATCTCGAGGAA
>CAINCM010000044.1 GCA_903847005.1 uncultured Chloroflexota bacterium
CGAGCGCATCACGTTGGAAGGGATCGGAAAGGGCCCTGAGGAGATCGGCGAGGCGATCGACGCCGCCGTCGCAGGCAGACCGTTGCGATGGGTTGCCGTGGAATCCTCCGACGAAGCCCGCGCACTTGTGGATGAGGTACGTGCGCGAGAGGTCGCGTTGCGCACGCCGATCCGCACCCTGATTCGCCTGAACCCCGCGATCGAACCGGGGACGCACGCTGGCCTTGCCGTTGGACGAAAGGGCTCGAAGTTCGGCGTGGACGCACGCGAGCTTCGCGAAACGGCGGTGATCCTCGCCACCGCACCTGAATCGTGCGAGTTGATCGGCATCCACATGCACGCCGGTTCGCAGCTGCGCGACATGGCAGAGTGGCAGCGCGCAGTGCAGGAATCGCTGGGAGCATATGCAGATCTCGTGCGCGAGGGGTTGATCAGCGAGGCGTCGCATCGCGAGCACGGGACGCTCTGCGTAGGCGGCGGTGAGCCTGTTGCGCTCGACGAGAGCGATGACCCTGATGCGCAGGCTCGCGCCTTTGCTGCCGCGGCAGATGCCGCGTGGAGCAAGGCGTCCGGGCCCACACCCGTGATCCGAGCCATCGAGCCGGGACGTGCACTCGTGGCAGCGGCGACGTACCTGGTGGCGCGCGTCCTCCACACGCGCCAGCGCGAGGAGATCGTGCGCGGTTCGCTCGCACTCCCCGGGGAGGCCGAAACCAGGTGCGTGCGGCAGGTGATCCTCGACGCAGGGATGGGCGAGATCATGCGGCCCGCGCTCTACGGCGCACGCCACCCCGTCATCGCGCTCGGCGCCCACGATGCGCAGACCCATGCCGTTGCGGTCCACGGCCCGATCTGCGAGTCGACCGACAGCCTCGGTGCGCACGAGCTGCCGCAGTCACTCACGCGCGGAGACCTGCTCTGCATCGCGGGAGCAGGCGCCTATGCCGATGCCATGTGGAGCCCCTACAACAGCCGGCCGCGCCCGGCGCGCCTCCTCCTCGGAGCGCGCGGCGTCCGAACCCTCAGGGAGCGGTCAGCCGAATCGGCCTGAGACGTAGTCCGCGGTGAGCTGGTGCTCTGGAGCGGTAAAGACCTTCGAGGTCGCCGCATACTCCACAACGTATCCCGCGCGGTCATCGCCCATTGTCATGAAGATCGTCTGATCTGATGCACGCGCCGCCTGTTGCATGTTGTGCGTGACGATGACAATGGTGTAGTCCTTTGCAAGCACGCGCATGAGCTCTTCGATTTGCAGCGTGGATCGGGGGTCGAGGGCGGAACACGGCTCATCCATCAAGATGACCTCGGGTCGCACGGCAATCGCTCGCGCGATGCAGAGTCGCTGCTGTTGCCCGCCGGAGAGCGAAAGGCCAGGCTCTCCGAGCTTGTCTTTCACCTCCTCCCAGAGCGCAGCACGGTGCAGGCTCTCTTCCACCAGGTCTTCGAGCCCTGCCGTCTGTCCCAGGAGGCGCGGGCCGAATGCGACGTTCTCGAAGATCGACTTCGGGAACGGGTTTGGCTTCTGGAAGACCATTCCGACGCGGCGGCGGATATCGATCACATCTGCCCCGCGCGCGGAGATGTCCTCGCCATCGAAGAAGATCGATCCCTGCATCCGGAAGCTCGGGACCAGGTCGTTCATGCGGTTGATGGAGCGCAAGAGCGTGCTCTTCCCGCACCCAGAAGGACCGATGAGCGCCGTGATCTGGTTCCGTGGGATCTCGAGGTGGACATCGCGCACGACCAGGTTCTTGCCGTACGAGCATGAGACGTGTTCGAACCTCAGCGCCGAGCTCTGGACCGTCTCGTTGGAACGCGCCTCCCCGTTCATCGCATCGCCCTCCTCGGAGGCTGCTGCGCCCGACTCTCGTCTCACTTTGCTCATCGACACGCAGCGTACCTCACCACTGCAGGCCACGGGACAGACGTGCACGGAGATAGATCGCCGCCCCATTCAGCAGCAGCATCAGTGCGATGAGCACCAGGATGGCGGCGGCCGATATTTCGAGAAACGACTCCTGGGGTCTGTTCGCCCAGTTGAAGATCTGAATCGGCAAGACGGTGTACTTGTCCTCGAAGGGATTGGTTGGCACAAACGTGACGAACGTGACGGCCCCAATGAGGATGAGCGGGGCGGTCTCTCCAACGGCACGACCGACTGCAAGGA
>CAINCM010000045.1 GCA_903847005.1 uncultured Chloroflexota bacterium
CGATCATCCTGTCAGGCGACCGCGCGGTGACCGGCGCGAGCGAGCGCGGCGGTGCGTTGCGTGTGGTGCGCGAGCGAGCGCACGAGGTTGGCGCGCCGCTCACCGTCGCCACGCACGGCGAGGTTCGCCCGCGCGGTCGCGATGGGATCGAGGTCGATCTCCCGCGCCTCGGTCGTGTGCACGTCGGACTCCTCGGAGTGCACCAGGGGCAGAACGCCGCGGTTGCCCTTGCGACGCTCGACGCGATGCGCGATGCCGGCATCGTCACGGTGAGCGATGCGGCAATCCGTGACGGGTTTGCATCGGTGAGATGGCCAGGACGCATGGAACTGATCTCTCGGCCGTTCGGCAGCGCGGATGCGCGCGACCTGCTCCTGGACGGAGCGCACAACGAAGACGGTGCCGTCTCGCTCGCTGCCGGCATCCGCGATCTCGCACCGCTGCTTGCGGATGCAGACGGACGGGTGGGCGAGACGCCGCTGACGCTCGTGATTGCCGCCATGTCCGACAAGTCCATCGCTGACATCTTCCGAGCGCTCGCGCAGGCCGAGGAGATGAGGCGCGCGAACGTGATCTGCACCAGTGTCGGTGACCCGCGCTCCGCGTCGGTCGACACCCTGATCGCGGCCGCACGTGCGGCCGGGCTCGGCGCGCAGATCAGCGGCGCGGTGGATCCCGTGCAGGCGTTGGACGCCGCCGCCGTCGCACGCGGCGCGGTCGTGGTGGCGGGCTCGCTCTATCTGGTCGGTGCGATTCGCGAGCGGCTCATGCGCGAGGGTCGCATCCAGAACGACGGCAGCCTCGACGAATAGCGTCGCACCTACTGGTTCGGTCGCGTGCCCAGGGTGACGGAGAGCTGGATCATGCTCTCGCCGCGCAGCACATCCAAGACGATGGTGGTCCCGGGCGAGTACTGCACCAGGAGATCTTGCAGCGGGTGCAACTCGTCGATCGCCTCGCCCTGAACCTTCACCACGATGTCGCCATCGGCGAACCCCGCCGCTTCGGCCGGGCTCCCGGGCACGACGGCGGGCTCGGTTCCCGGCGTGAGCCATGCGCCTTGGAAGACGGAAAGGTTGTTCTGTGCCGCCGTGCGTCGATCGAGCGTCGTGTAGCGGATGCCGATCCACGGGCGTGAGAGCGGGACGCCGGCGAGCGCCTGCTCCATGATCGGCCGAGCGATGTCGATCGGGATGGCGAAGCCGATCCCGGCTCCCTCGTTGGAGATGGCCGTGTTGATCCCGATCACGGCGCCACTGGAGTCCACGAGCGCACCCCCCGAATTTCCCGGATTGATGGCGGCATCGGTCTGGATCAGACCGTCGAGCCGACCGGACTCGGTGGTGATCTGACGGCCGAGTGCGGAGATGATTCCCGCCGTGACGGAGTTCGTATAGACGCCGAGCGGTGAACCCATGGCGATCGCCGTCTGCCCGACCTGGATGTCTCGCGACCGCCCAAGCGTTGCGACGGAGAGGTCGGTGCTCTCCACCTTCACGATCGCAAGATCGGACAGCGTGTCGATGCCGTAGATGGTCCCAGCCACGTCGCGACCATCCTTGAGATGGACCGTGATGCCCGTTGCCCCTTCGACGACGTGACGGTTGGTGACGATCCATCCATCTGCGGAGTAGATCACTCCTGATCCGA
>CAINCM010000046.1 GCA_903847005.1 uncultured Chloroflexota bacterium
CGACCAAGAGGTTCCCGGAGGGACGTATCACGCCGCGGGTATCCTGGCGATCACCAATGTGGCGATCGCCGTGTTCGTATAGAGAAGGAGGAAACATGCGCAACGCAATCACGAAGGTTCGCTCGGCACTCACCCCGGTTACCGTCCACGCACACTGCGACATCCCGTGCGGCATCTACGATCCCGCCGGTGCCGTGCTTGCGGCGAAGACGGTGGCGCGCATGGTCGAGCTGATCACCACCACGGAGATCGGCGGGCCGGCAGATCATGCCGGTCGCAACAAGGTTGCCCGATGCATCGCGGTGAAGGAGGAGCACGCCGAACTGGTGAAGCGCGAGGTCCAGGTGATCTGGTCCGACTACTTCAAGCCGGAGCACCTCGCGAAGGTGCCCGACCTGCACGATCAGGTTTGGAAACTGCTCAAGCTCGCATCTAAGAACAAGCAGAGTGTCGATCCTGCGGCCGCCGCGGAGCTGGTTGCTGCGACGGAAGCGTTCGCGAAGTCTTTCGCCGCCTCGAAGGCGTAACAGGTCGGCCGAACGGTGACGACTGCGCGCCGCATCTGGCGCGCAGTCGTCGCTGAAGACTCCATGGCACCGGCCCTCATCGAGGGCGATCTTCTCTTCGTCCTCCCCGCCGGTCCCGCGGGGCTCCCCTGGCTTCGCGGAGTGCCTCGCGAAGGGAGCATCGTGATCGTTGAGCGCGAGGGTCGCTTCGACGTGAAGCGCGTCGCAGCGCTGCCCACCGGTGCAGCCGACCCATCAGGTGCACTCTGGCTCCTCGGTGACAACGCAGGCGTCTCCAACGACTCGCGCCAGACGGGGCCGGTCCCGCTCAGTGCGCTGCGCGGCATCGTGCTCTTCCGAACGGGGCCCTCCGGGCGACGCGGGCGCGTGCGCTGACGCGGGAGCGGCAGGAAGCGAACGTCAGATCGCGTCGCGAAGTTCGGCGAGCAGGTCGAGTGGTTCGAGCTCCAGAGGGAGGAAGTGCTGCAACAGGAGCCGCTGTGCCCCTGCATCGCGGAAGGCGCGCATCTGGGTGAGTGCCTCGTCGGGAGCCCCTGAGACCCAACGCGGTCGGCGCGGCGCGAGGTACGCCTCAGGATCGCCGCTCCCGCCGATCCGCGCCATCAACCGCGTCACGCCGGCGAGATGCTCAGCCTGGCTCCGTCCAACGAGGAGACCCGTCATCGCCGAGCGCACGAGCGACGAGGGGTCACGCCCGGCGGCTCGACACGCGTCATCGAGTGCGGCAAACTTTTCGCGCGCGATCTGCGGGGTGGATGAGGTGAGATTGAACTCGTCGGCGTGGGCCGCAGCGATCCGCATCCCGCGAGGCGAGCCTTCGCCCCCCGTGATGATCCAGGGCACCGGATCCGGTTTCGGCCGAAAGAGGGCGTCGCGCACCTGGTAGTGCGCTCCGTCGTAAGACCAGCCGTCCGGACCGGACCAGAGACCACGCACGATGCTGAGCTGCTCCTCGAGCATCGCGGCACGCACCGGCATGTCAGGGAACGGGAAGCCGTGACGCCGATGTTCCGACTCATGCCAACCGGCGCCGAGTCCTGCGTGCATGCGCCGCCCCGCCATCTCTTGCACCGTGGCGACAACCTTCGCGTATTCGCCGGGAAGACGGAATGTCACGGGGCTCACCAGCGTTCCAAGTGCGATCGATCTCGTCTCGCGGGCGAGTCCTGCCAACACGCTCCACGCGTCGCTCGTCGCCTGATCCTCAGGACCCGGGAAGGATTCATAGTGGTCGGTGCGATAGAAGGCGTCGAAACCGAGCGACTCGGCTCGCGTGGCAATGGCACGCTGCTGCGCGTAGGTGAGGCCCATCTGCCCCTCGACGACGATGCCCAACTTCATGCGGCAACAGTAGCGCGTGGGGACAGCGAACGAGACGAAGGGTATGATCGTTGCAACGTGAACCACCGCGATCTGCGGCAGAGACGTGAAGCAGGAGGTCCCAATGGCAGCGTTACGTCGTAGCCAATGGCGCGCGAAGACGGACGTTGTCTTCGGGATTGCCGCTGCTAAGTGTGCGAACGTCTCGTTCAAAGCCCGCTCGCGCCTGGTCGCGCTGCTCGCTGCGACGCTGATCGAGGAGATCCCGCTGAGGAGTGGTTCGCGTGCTGGGGCGCCTGCAGAGCTCTAGGCGCGCGGCCGTCGTCGCGCTGGTCCTCTCGCTGCTGGCGTCTCCTGCGGCCGGTCCCGCCCTCGGCGATGACTCCGCGACGGTGGCGGCCGCCTCGTATCAGTGCACCCCATGGACCTCTCTGACTCGACCGCCTGAGAGCATCTGGGTCCACATCCCGGTCAAGAAGGGTCGACGCTACAAGATGGGGACGCGCGTCCAGGTCGATTTCAAGACCTATGTCGAACGCGTGGTCATCAACGAGTGGGGGCCGAACGAGACGCATCGCGCGCAGCTCCTCGCGGCGGCACAGATCGTGAAGCAGTACGCATGGTGGTATGTCACCCACCCCAATAAGAGGCTCAAAGACAAGAACGGCGACTGCTTCGACATCGGCTCCACCGTGACATTCCAGCTGTACAAAGAGAACGCCACGGCCAAGCAGGAAGCGTCGGACGCAGCTCGCATCGAGAAGGGACTCCCCGCCCGGCTCCCGCTGATCCGATCCGCAATCGAAGCGATATGGCCGCTCTCCATCTGGCGGACCGCCGGAGGGCGGAAGGGATTCGCCCACACGGGGTATCGCGCGGGACGCTATCGGAAGGGGTGCGACAAGTACTACACCGGCTTCCACCTATTCCAACAGAACGCGCGCCGATGTGTACGAGACGGCGAGACCTTCGAGGCG
>CAINCM010000047.1 GCA_903847005.1 uncultured Chloroflexota bacterium
AGGCGAGCATCCGATTGTCGGCATTGCCCTCGAATGGCGCACCGTATCCAAGTTGCAGAGCACGTATGTCGAGGCGCTGCCTAAACTGGTGGAGGCTGATGGCCGCATCCACACCACCTTTCAGCAGTCCGTTGCCGCCACGGGTCGGTTGAGCAGCGTAGATCCGAATCTTCAGAACATTCCCGTCCGAACGGAGTTGGGGAGGAGGATTCGGCGCGCCTTTGTCGCCGCGCCGGGTCATCGGTTGGTGGCCGCCGATTACAGCCAGATCGAGTTGCGCATCTTGGCGCATGTGACGCGCGATCCTCACCTCATCGCAGCGTTTGCGGCGGGAGAGGATATTCACCGTGCCACCGCGTCGCGGGTGCTCGAGAAGCCGCTGGACCAGGTAGACGAGGGCGAGCGAGCGATGGCCAAGATGGTGAACTTCGGCATTGCCTACGGCATGGGTGATTTCGGCCTGGCGACACGAGCTGGGATCTCTCGGGACGCGGCCAAGTCGTTCATCGCAGGGTATTTCGAGCGCTACCCGGGTATCAAGCGCTACATCGACACGATCAAGGTCGAGGCGCGTACCCACGGTGCCGTCACAACCCAACTTGGTCGCCGTCGGCCCATCCCCGAACTTCGTGCGGCAAACCCGGCG
The DNA here is from genome assembly GCA_903847005.1 of uncultured Chloroflexota bacterium. Taxonomy (GTDB): domain Bacteria; phylum Chloroflexota; class Limnocylindria; order Limnocylindrales; family Limnocylindraceae; genus Limnocylindrus. The sequence goes on from CAINCM010000047.1 coordinate 647, forward strand.
CTGCGGGCTGCTGGTGAGCGGGCGGCCATCAACCACCCGATCCAGGGTACTGCGGCCGACATCATCAAGGTCGCGATGATTCGACTCGGTCCGCGCCTTCGAGAGGCTGGTCTCTCGGCGTGCCTGATCCTTCAAGTCCACGACGAACTGCTCCTCGAGGCGCCGGTCGCCGAAGTCGACCGACTTGTGCCGCTTCTCGTCGAGACGATGGAGGGAGCGCTCGCCCTCGATGTTCCGCTCACCGTGGAAGCGAAGGTGGGGCTCCGTTGGGATGAGATGCAACGGTGGGGCGGGCATGCCTGAGCTCCCTGAGGTGGAAACCGTTGCACGCGATCTGGCGCGGCTCGTCGGAGGAGCGACGATTCACACGGGACGGATCATACGCGCTGCGAATCTGAGCACGCCGGACACCGAGACGTTCGCTCGTGCGATCGCCGGCCGTCGCATCGAAGGAGTGCGCCGCCGTGCGAAGTGGGTGCTCGTGGACCTCGACGGTGGTCTGATCCTCATGGTGCACCTTCGGATGACGGGACAGCTGATCGTGCTGCCGCAGAGCGCAACGCCCGACCGGTATGTTCGAGCCGAACTCCAGCTCAACGATCGCCGCGTCATTCGCTTTCGCGACGTGCGTGCATTCGGCAGGCTCGCGCTCGTGGCTCGACGGGCCGATGGGAGCCCCTCTCGCTCTCTCGATCCGCGTGATGACGCGGCGCTGAGCGGGCATGGTCCCGAGCCGCTTGAGGCGACCTTCACTGTGTCGCGATTCACCAGTGACCTGAAACGGCGCCGAGGTCGGCTGAAGAGCCTGCTCCTCGATCAGCGATTCATCGCCGGTCTCGGAAACATCTATGTGGACGAAGCGCTCTGGCGCGCGCGTCTCCATCCGCTTGCGACGGCCGCATCGCTCAGGGCGGCGGAGGCGGAGAGGCTCCACAGCGCAATCGTCGCGCTCCTCACCGAGGCGGTTGCAGCGCGCGGTTCCTCTATCGACGATTACACCGGCCCGGACGGAGATGGGGCGATGCAGGAGCGCCTTGCGGTGTACCAGCGCGGCGGTCAGCCATGCCTGCGATGCGGCGGCGTGATCCGTCGTGTGCTGCTCGGCGGTCGTGGAACGCACTTCTGCCCCCGCTGTCAACCGCTGCCACGAGGTCGGCGTGCCGCTGGGTCGAAGCGAGACTTGATGCCCACCGCGACGACGCGTCGAGGTCCGCGGTGGAGCGAGGCGCTCACGGAGGGGAGTGCTGGGGCCACCGCTGCAGAGCGCGCGGCAGCGCGACGTCGCGCGGTGCGTCTCGGAGGCGCGCGATGAGCATCCTTGCACTGAGCGGTGTGGGGCGCGAGATCGGCGCGGCCACGATCCTCGATGACGTCAGCGTCAGCGTGGCGGCAGGCGAACGCATCGGTCTCGTTGGCCCAAACGGCGCGGGGAAGACCACGCTGCTGCGCATGATGGTGGGGCGAGACGAGCCGGACCGAGGTCGCGTGGATCGCGCGCGAGGTGTGAGGATCGAGGTGCTGGCGCAGGAGTCCTCACACGATCAACAGCTGCTGGGAGCGGCCACGTTGACGGAGGCGGTCAGAGGCGGCGCCGTCGAGATCGCAACGATTGCGAAGGAGCTGCACGATGCCGAGGCGATCGGCAGCGTGTCGACGCCAGAGTATGCCGCTGCGCGTCAGCGCTTCGACGTGCTCGAGGGGTACACCCTCGACGATCGAGTCGCAGCGGCGCTGCGCGGTCTCGGATTTCCCTCGGCGAGACACGGAGAGTCGCCAACGAGGCTCTCCGGCGGTGAGCAGACGCGGGTTGCGCTTGCGCGACTTGTGATCGCCGACCCGGACCTCCTCCTCCTCGACGAACCGACCAATCACCTGGATGTGGAGGCCATCGAGTGGCTCGAGGGGGCGCTGCGCGCTCGGGCCGGAGCCCTCGTCGTGGCGAGCCACGACCGATCCTTCCTCGATGCCGTCGTCGATCGGGTGTGGGAGGTGCGCAACCACAAGGTCACGCGATTCCGCGGGAACTACTCGGCCTATGCACATCAGCGCGAAGCGAATGAAGCGGATGCTGAGCGAGATCTCGAGCGCCGGACGAAGCAGATTGCGCGAGAGCGTGAGTTGATCCAGACGTATCGCAGCCACCGGAAGCACGGCAAGATGCACGAGCATGAGCGGAGACTCGCGGCGATCGAGCCGGTGGTCGCGCCGCGGCGTCGCGCCACGCTTGCGATATCCGCCGCTACGGCGGGCCACGGCCCCGCGGAGCCGGTGCGACTCGTGGAGGTAGAGGTGGGATACCGTGAGCCAGCGCGTCGCGTGATCGCACGAGCGGAGAGCATTTCCCTCCGGCGTGGCGATCGGGTGGGCATCGTTGGACCGAACGGAGCGGGAAAGACGACGCTCCTCAAGAGCATCGCAGGGCTGCTCGCACCGTTGAGCGGGGAGATACACCTGGCACAGGGAGTGGTCCCAGCGTATCTCGCGCAGGTGCGCGCCGCGGGGCTCCACGGCGCCACCGTCATCGACGCGCTTCGGGCTGCTGTTCCCGTGGAGGCCGCCGCGGCTCGTGCCCACCTCGCCCGATTCCTCTTCCGTGGCGACGAGATAAACAAGGAGGTGGCGGTGCTCTCCGGAGGCGAACGCAGTCGCCTCGAGCTCGCAATCCTCGGTCTCCTTCCGTCGAATCTCCTCCTTCTCGACGAGCCGACAAACCATCTTGATGTCGACGCGTGCGAATCCCTCGAGCGATTCCTCCTCGAGGGCGAGCGGACGATGCTCTTGGTGAGTCATGACCGTCGCCTTCTGGAGCGCGTGTGCACGCAGCTCTGGGTGGTGAGCGGCGGATCTGTCGTGCGATTCGACGGCGGATGGCGTGCGTGGCGTCATGCGGTCGCGGAAGGGTGGACCGTCGCCAACGCAGCGGTTCGGATCAGCGCGCCGCGTGGACGTGCGCACGATGGCGGGCCGGCCTCGGCCGGGAGCACGAGGTCCACGTCGACACCAGAAACGGCGGCACCGCCGAAGGCTCGGAAAGGGCCGGCCCTCAGCAAGGAACAGGCGCGTCGTCGCCGAGCGGCCATCGATGCGGATCTCGAGCGACTCGGGCTGCGCAAGTCGCAGCTCGAACTGGACCTTCTCGACCCGAAGGTTCTCGACTCGTACACTGAGATCGCGCGCGTGACGAGCGAGCTTGCCGATGTGTCGACGGCGCTCGCCGCTGCAGAAGAGGCCTGGCTCGCGCTGGAGGGGGAGGCGACCGCATGAGAGCGATCGGCGTTGCTGGACCGATCGGTGCGGGGAAGAGTCGCATCGTGAAGGCGCTCACGGAGGATCGTGCGCTGGCCCGCGACCTCGGCGGCGAAATACTCGCGATCGATGCGGACGCCGTGTTGCGGGAAGCACGAAAGAGTTCTCCCTCACTGCAACGCGAGATCGCAGCGCTCGTCCCAGAGGCTCGACGCGAAGACGGGAGCCTCGACAGCACACGACTTGCGTCGGCTGCGTTCGAGCGGCCCGATCTGTTGCGTGCCCTCGAGGCACTCCAGTGGCCGCTGGCCCGAGAGGCCATCAACCGCGCGCGTCACACGGGAGAGGCGAGCGGCGCGGCGCTCCTCCTCGTCGAGGCCATCGCGCTGATCGACTCGGGCCTTGCCGAGACGTTGGACGGAGTGCTCCTCGTCGATGCCCCGCGCGAGATACGAGCGTCGCGACTGTTGGATCGCGGGCTGACCGCTGAAGAGATCGGTCGGCGAGAGGCCGCCCAGTCGGGACTTCGCACTCGACTCCTCGCGGCAGGAGCGATCCCGATCGATGCTGGACGAACGGCCGACGAGGCTGCGGCCGCCGCGGCAGATGCGCTGCGCCTTCTATGCTCAACGGGTGAAGGCAACTCCAATCCAGCCGGCTGATCACACCCCCGCACCCGGTGCGGCCTTCGCGCTGCGCTCAGACTTCCAGCCGACCGGGGATCAGCCGAAGGCGATTGCAGCGCTTGTGGAGGGGCTTCGCGCCGAACTCCAACATCAGGTTCTCCTGGGGGCAACGGGGACGGGGAAGACCTTCACCATCGCGAACGTCATCCAGCAGGTGCAGCGTCCCACGCTTGTGCTTGCACACAACAAGACGCTTGCAGCACAGCTCTACTCAGAGCTCAAGGAGTTCTTCCCCGAAAATGCGGTGGAGTATTTCGTCTCCTATTTCGACTATTACCAACCAGAGGCCTATCTGCCGCGATCTGACACCTACATCGAGAAGGACTCGAGCCGCAACGATGAGATTGATCAGCTGCGCCATGCGGCCACCAAGGCACTCTTCGAACGTCGCGACACGATCATCGTGGCGTCAGTCAGCTGCATCTACGGCCTGGGCGCACCGGTCGACTACGGAGCCACGATCCTCCGGGTGCGCAAGGCGGGGAAGTACCGCCGCGATGCGATCCTTCGGCACCTCGTCGACCTTCAGTATCAGCGCAACGACGCCACGCTCGGGCGTGCGAAGTTCCGCGTCCGCGGCGACACGATCGAGGTGCAGCCCGCGGGCGAAGAGACGATCCTGCGCGTCGAGTTCTTCGGTGATGAGGTCGAGCGCATCGCCGAGGTAGATCCCCTCACAGGCGAGATCCTTGCGGAGCGCAACGAGATGGTGATCTATCCCGCCACGCACTACGTGACCCCAACTGAGAAGCTTGCCGAAGCGATTCGCGACATCGAGAACGAGATGGCCACTCGGTGCGGCGAACTCGAGGCCTCCGGCAAGGTCCTCGAGGCGGCGCGCCTTCGGCAGCGGACAACCTTCGACCTGGAGATGATGCGCGAGGTGGGCTACTGCTCGGGGATCGAAAACTACTCGCGCCACCTCTCGCGACGGGCGCCGGGCTCACGCCCGTGGACGCTGCTCGACTACTTCCCTGCAGACTGGCTCCTCGTGGTCGACGAGAGCCACATGAGCATCCCGCAGGTGGTCGGAATGTACAAGAACGACCGCTCGCGCAAGGAGATTCTCGTCGACTTCGGATTCCGACTTCCAAGCGCGCTCGACAACCGACCGCTCACCTTCGAGGAGTTCGAGGAGAGCATCCGCCAAGCGATCTACGTCTCTGCAACGCCGGGAAGCTTCGAGATGTCCAAACAGGAGCGCGTGGTCGAACAGCTCATCCGACCGACAGGGGTGGTCGATCCGAAGATCACCGTCGTGCCGACCAGCGGACAGATCGACGACCTGATGAAACGCGTCCAGGAGAGGATCGCGCGGCGCGAGCGGGTGATCATCACCACGCTGACCAAGCGCATGGCCGAAGAGTTGGCCGCCTACCTCGAGGAGGCCGGGGTCCGCGTCCGCTACCTCCACAGCGAGATCGACACACTTGAACGGGTCGAGATCCTCCGGGACCTTCGCCTCGGCGTGTTCGACGTGATCGTCGGGATCAACCTGCTGCGCGAAGGAATCGACCTTCCGGAGGTGACGCTCGTCGCCATTCTCGATGCGGACAAGGAGGGCTTCCTCCGGAGTGCCTGGGCCCTCATCCAAACGGTCGGACGCGCAGCGCGCAACATCGGCGGCGAGGTGGTCTTCTACGCCGACAAGGTGACCGATTCGATGCGCGTTGCGATCACCGAGACGGATCGACGACGCGGGATCCAGGAGCGATGGAACGCGACCCACGGCATCACCGCGACCACGATCAGCAAGCCGATTCGCGATCTCAACGACCGGCTTCGGAGCGTGGCCGAGAAGGCGGACTCGTACGCCGGCGGGAAGGGCGGGGCGCTGAGCGAGATCGGTCGCAGCGAGATCGAGAAGATGGTGAAGCAACTAGAGGCACAGATGCGACTCGCCGCGAAAGAACTGGAGTTCGAGCGTGCCGCCTCCATTCGCGATGAGCTGCGCAGCCTGCGTCGCGGGGTGCTCGAAGAAGATGCCGCGGTGAGGATTGCGCGCCTTGCCGAGCGTGCCGCCGACGATGCTGCCGAGCCTCGTGGTCGCGATCTGATGCCGAGGCGCGTGGCGAGCGGGACGGCACGCACCGTGGTCGCACCCGCGCTCGACACCGCTGCCGACTGGCTGCCCGGGCTTCGCGACGAGCACGAGGAGTCTGACGAGTCTGCGGAGGCTCTTGAGCTGCCGCGGGGAAGCGATTCGGTACCCTCACGGCGACGCACGTGGGATCCGAGCGTGACCCCGAATGTGATCAAGCGCCGCGGCGAACGTCCGCGCAGAAGGGGCTGAAGTGGCACAGGAGAAGATCGTCATTCGCGGTGCCCGAGAGCACAATCTCAAGGGGATCGACCTCGAGATCCCTCGGGACAAGCTCGTCGTGGTGACCGGCATCTCTGGCTCCGGGAAGTCGAGCCTCGCCTTCGACACGATCTACGCCGAAGGGCAGCGCCGGTATGTGGAGAGCCTCTCGGCGTACGCGCGCCAATTCCTCGGACAGATGGAGAAGCCAGACGTCGATCTGATCGACGGACTCTCGCCCGCGATCTCGATCGACCAGAAGGGCGCGTCTCGCAACCCGCGCTCGACCGTTGGGACAGTAACCGAGATCTGGGATCACCTGCGACTTCTCTACGCGCGCGCGGGCACGCCGCACTGTCCCAAGTGCGATCGCCCGATCAGCCGTGTCTCGCTCGACCACATCGTCGATGAGATCCTGCAGCTCCCAGACGGGACGCGCCTCCTTGTCCTCGGTCCGGTGCTACGCGACCGGAAGGGTGAAGGGGAGACCTTCTTCCATGCCGCCAGGAAGGCGGGCTTCAGTCGCGTCCGCGTCAACGGAACGCTCTACGATCTCGACGATGCGCCAAAACTCGACAAGAAGAAGCGACACAGCATCGAGGTGGTGGTCGACCGATTCGTCGTGCGCCGTCCGGTCGACGAGAAGGGTACGCCACTCCCGCCCGAGGATCGCAGCCGCCTCTCCGACTCGGTTGAAACGGCGCTGAAGCTCGGCGAAGGCCTGGTGATCATCTCCTCCGCCGCCGCGGAGGGATCGAAGCCGACGTTCGAGGAGCGACTTTTCAGCGAGAAGCTCGGCTGTCCGTATGACGGCACGGTCGTGGACGATCTCGAACCGCGCTCGTTCAGTTTCAACTCGCCGCATGGTGCGTGTCCCGAGTGCACCGGTCTCGGCTTCCGCCTCGAGGTAGATCCCGAGCGCGTGATCGACCCGGAGAAGTCGGTCCTCGAAGGCGGTCTCGTTCCCTGGTCGCGCTCACCGGAAGGGAGCTGGTACCTGAAGATCGTGACCGCGGCGATGAAGGCGAAGAAGTGGAACCCGAAGACGCCGATCGGCGATCTGCCCGCCGCCGCGCTGGACTACCTGCTCAATGCGGAGCGCGAGGAGCGCTTCACCGTGACCTACGAGAACTCCAGCTATCGCAACACCTACAAGGCCGCATTCGAGGGGATCATCGCAAACCTGGAGCGACGACACCGCGAGACCGATTCCGAACTGGTGCGAGTGGAGATCGAGCGTTACATGGTCAGTCGCCCGTGTCCAGAGTGCAAGGGTCGACGGCTAAAGCCCGAGATGCTGGCCGTTCGCGTCGCCGAGAAGAACATCGCCGAGGTTGCGGCGATGCCGATCGGCGAACTCGCACGCTGGGTCAGCGCGCTGACCCCGCTGCTCGGAGAGCGCGAACGAACGATCGCCAAGGCGATCGTCAAAGAGATCGCCGAGCGGGCCGGCTTTCTCGTGGATGTCGGATTGGACTACCTCACCGTAGATCGTGCCGCCACGACGCTCTCCGGCGGCGAGGCGCAGCGCATCCGCCTCGCCACGCAGATCGGATCGCGGCTTGTCGGGGTGCTCTACATCCTCGACGAGCCATCCATCGGGCTCCATCAGCGCGACAATGCGCGACTGATCGCCACCCTGTTGCGGCTCCGCGACCTGGGGAACACGGTGCTGGTGGTGGAGCACGACGAGGAGACGATCCGCACCGCCGACTGGATCGTCGACATCGGTCCAGGAGCTGGCGAGCACGGAGGGAACGTCGTGGTGAACGGCACGCTGAAGGCGCTCACCGATGCAAAGGCTTCCACGACAGGCGCGTTCATCCGAGGCGATCGCGCCGTGAAGGTTCCGACCACACGTCGGAAGGGGAGTGGGAAGAGCATCGTGGTGCGGGGAGCGCGCGAGCACAACCTCAAGGGGCTCGACGTGGAGTTTCCACTCGGGCGCTTCATCGCGGTCACCGGAGTCTCTGGGAGCGGGAAGAGCACGTTGGTGACGGACATCTTGCAGAAGGCGATCGCTCGAAAGCTGCACGGGTCGAAAGAGCGGCCGGGGGCTCACGACCGTGTCACCGGCCTGGATCAGATCGACAAGGCCATCGAGATCGATCAGAGCCCGATCGGACGCACGCCACGTTCCAACCCCGCCACGTACGTCGGCCTCTTCACGCCGATTCGCGAACTGTTCGCGGCAACGCAGGAGGCACGACTTCGGGGCTACTCTGCTGGCCGTTTCTCCTTCAACGTGAAGGGCGGCCGTTGCGAGACCTGCGCGGGCGACGGCATCCTCCAGATCGAAATGCAGTTCCTTCCCGACGTCTATGTCCCGTGCGAAACCTGCCGAGGAAAGCGCTACAACCGTGAAGCGCTCGACGTCACCTGGAAGGGCATGACGATCGCCGATGTGCTCGAGCTTCAGGTTCAAGACGCGCTGGAGCGCTTTGACGCGATCCCTGCCATCCGCAATCGGTTGCAGACGTTGGTCGAGGTGGGCCTCGGCTATCTGAGGCTCGGCCAGCCGGCAACGACACTCTCTGGTGGCGAAGCGCAGCGCATCAAGCTCGCCACCGAGCTTGCGCGTCGCTCCACCGGGCGGACGGTCTACATCCTCGACGAGCCAACCACCGGCCTACATTTTGCCGATGTCGAGCGGCTCCTCGACGTTCTGCACCGACTCGTGGATGGCGGAAACAGTGTCATCGTCATCGAGCACAACCTCGATGTGATCAAGACAGCCGACTGGGTGATCGACCTTGGGCCGGAGGGCGGAGATCGAGGGGGCGAGTTGATCGCCGAGGGGACGCCAGAGCAGGTGGCGAAAACCAAGGCGAGCCACACGGGTCGCTACCTTGCGTTGGCGCTGCGCGGTGAACCGATCCGGTCGCTGGAGTAGCCATGGCCGAGGCTGAGATCCCTCGACACGCCGACGAACAGCTGGACCAGGCGGGACTGCAGGCGGCACTCCTCGTGGAGCAGGTGATGCGTGCGCTCCCGACCGAACCGCTTCGAGTGAGGTTCGCCTCGCTGGCGAGACACGCCGCGCAGCTGCGGGACGCCAGCGGCGACACGCTGCGGAAGAGCGCTGTCGCAACGCGTGCCGCGCTCGGCCCGGGTGACGGGCTCGCAGATTACGTGGAGCCGCGCCTCGCCGCGGCACTTCGCGAGGCACTCGATGAGGTGCTGCGAATACTGAACCGACGCGCCGCGCACCGGATGCGTCCGGTACGGCGCGCGGACGCATAGGCGCAATGGTTCCCGAGGCAATCTCCGCTGCGCTGAAGGTGCTGCCGGACGCACCCGGCGTCTACCTCTTCTCAGATTCGGACGGGAAGATCATCTACGTGGGGAAGGCGTCGCGGCTCACCCAGCGCGTTCGGAGCTACTGGCACGCAAACTCGATGCCCGGGGCGCACCGCATCCGCGATGCGATCGACCAGGTCGCCTCACTGGAGTGGACGGTGACCGACTCGGTGAAGGAGGCGCTCCTTCTCGAGGCGACACTCATTCGAAAGCATCTTCCGCGCTACAACGTTCGGCTGCGCGACGATCGCGGATACCCCTACATCCGCGTCACCCCCGGGCCGTACCCGCGCGTCGAGCGGACACGACGCATCGTGCGCGATGGCTCGCGATACTTCGGACCGTACACGGGGTTCGCAGCGGTGAGCACCGCGATGGAAGCGGCACGCCGCCTCTTTCAGTTCCGAACCTGCGAGATCTCGATTACCGAGGAGCAGCGCGCGCTCGAACGTCCGTGCCTTCTCTTTCACCTGAAACGCTGCCAGGCGCCATGTCTGGGAAACGTGGCCGTTGCGGAGTACGCCGCAGAGATCAACGGCCTCGAGCTCTTCCTGGGCGGCAGATCTCGAGGTGCGATCACCGTGCTGCAGCATCAGATGGATCGTGCCAGCGAACGAGAGGCGTTCGAGGATGCGGCACGCCTGCGGGACGCGATTCGCGCGCTGGAGGAGAGCTTCGAGGCGCAGCGCGTCGCACCGGCGGGACGACCCGACGAGGACATCCTGGGGATCGCACGACACGGTGACCGTGCGGCCATCGCCTGCTTCCAGATCCGAGACGCGGCGCTCGTCGGTCGCGATGTGCACCGTCTCGACGGCAAAGGCGCGAGCGACGAAGAGCTCCTCACGGCGTTCGTGAGCCAGTACTACGCTCGCGCAGGTGAGATCCCGCCGTCCATTGCGACGGCGGTCGAGATCGACGATGTCGAGACCGCCTCGTTCCTATCCGCACGTCGCGAGGCACGCGTCGAACTTCGTGTGCCGCACCGCGGCGATCGCGTCCGCCTTCTGCGCCTTGCCGAGCGAAACGCCTTGGAAGCGTTGATTCGAAGCGAAGCGGAGGACGACGCCGATCGCGAGCGCGCCGAAGCCGCACTTTCCGCACTCACCGCTGCACTGAACCTGGTCGGCCCACCGGAGCGTATCGAGTGCACCGACGTCTCGACGATCCAGGGTTCGTTCACCGTCGCTTCGCTCGCGGTTGCCCAGGGCGGGCGGCTCGCACCAAAGGAGTACCGTCGCTTCAAGATCAAAGGGGTGCACGGGCAGGATGATTTTGCCGCGCACAGCGAAGCGCTGACGCGCCGATTTGCACGGAGTGCGGTGTCGGGCGCCGAGAGGGCGGGTGAGGCTGAGGCGCGTGCCTGGGCGCTTCCCGATCTTCTGGTGATCGACGGTGGTCGTGGACAGGTGTCGGCAGCCGCAGCCGTCCTCGCCTCGGCGGGTCTCACGATCCCGCTGATCGGGCTTGCGAAGGAGCGCGAGGAGATCTGGTTCCCCGAAGCTACGTCGCCGCTCCTCTTGCCTGCGACCGACCCTGGCCTGCGCCTCTTGCAGCGGCTTCGAGACGAGGCTCATCGCTTCGCCATCGGCTATCACCGCATGCTGCGCAGCCGAGCCGCAACCGAGAGTCGACTGGACAGCATTCGGGGCCTTGGCCCGACTCGCCGCAAGGCGCTCCTCCGGCACTTCGGCTCCGTCGCGGGCATTGCCGCGGCAAGCGAAGCGGAGATCGCCGCCGTTCCCGGCGTCGGCCCGCGTCTCGCCGCAACCGTCGTCGCCGCCCTCGCAGCTGACCGACGCTGAACGTCACCCCTGCTAGGATTCGTCAGATGCGCAAGTTCACGCCCTACATGATCCTGGCCGTCGGTCTCCTCGCCTTGGCGATCGACCTCCTCCCGAACCTTCGACTACCTGACAGCCGCGCCCCTGAGGGGACGCGACTCATCGAGACGAAGCTCGGCCTCGACCTGCGCGGCGGACTCCGCGTGGAGTACCAGGTGCAGCCGGTCGAAGGTGTGGTCGCCACACCAGCGGATGTCGCCACCATTCGGGACATCATCGAGCGGCGCGTGAACTCGACCGGCGTCGCCGAGCCGCTCGTCCAGACACAGGGGAGCGACCGCATCATCGTGGAGCTTCCGGGCGTGAGCGACCCGGATGCGATTCGCGCCCTCCTCGGCACGACCGGTCGACTGGACTTCGTCCCACTTCCACCTGAAACCTACGGATCTGTCGACATCGGAACGGGTCAGGCCACGCCAGGGACCACGCCAGTTCCAGCACAGGGAGCGCCCCTCGGCGACGACACGCTCACCCCACTCTTCTCCGGCGACCAGATCGCAAGTTCCAGCGTGGCAACAGACGATGTGGGACAACGCGTCGTCGCGTTCACGTTGAAGCCAGAGGGGGCCGACCTCTTCGCCACATACACGAGTGAGAACCTGGGCTCCTACTTTGCGATCGTGATCGACGGCACGGTGGTCTCGGCGCCATACATCCAGAGCGCGATCACCGGCGGCGAGGGGCAGATCAGTGGGGGCGGTGGAGCGGGTTTCGCCTTCGAAGAAGCGAACAGCCTTGTGACGATCCTGAAGTTCGGCTCGCTCCCGTTCCCAATCGCCGAGATCGGCGTGACCGATGTCAAGGCAACGCTCGGCGCCGCGTTCCTCGGCCAAGCACTCTTCGCCGGGGCAGTCGGCATCCTTCTTGTCTTCCTCTTCATGCTCTTCCACTATCGACTCGCCGGAGCGGTCGCCTCGGTGGCGCTGGTCTTCTACATGCTGATCGTCCTGGCCCTCTTCCGCCTCGTGCCCGTCACGCTGACGCTGGCCGGCATCGCGGGATTCGTCCTCTCCATCGGCATGGCGGTAGATGCGAACATCTTGATCTTCGAGCGCACGAAGGAGGAGCTGCGCGTCGGCAAGGGCATCGTCCCCGCCGTCGAAGCGGGATTCAGCCGCGCCTGGAACTCCATCCTCGATTCGAACGTCTCGAGCCTGATCACGGCATTCATCCTCTTCTACTTCGGATCATCCACGATCAAGGGCTTCGCACTGGTTCTCATCATCGGTGTGCTCTGCTCGATGTTCACCGCGATCACGGTCACGCGCATCATCTTGCGGGCGGTGATCAGCCGGCCCCGGTTCGCCTCTCCCTATCTCTATGGCGTCGCAAAGGGCGATCTCGAGGCGACGGAGGCGGCCCGTGGATAAGATCATTGCGCGCAAGCGCTGGTTCTTCATCTTCTCGCTGCTCCTCACCATCCCCGGACTCGGCTTCATCGTTGCGACGCCGTTCAGCGGCGGCGACGTCGGGCTGAAGTTTTCGGTGGAGTTCACCGGTGGAACCGTTTGGGAGTTCAAGCTGGCGGAGTCGGCAAACCCGGCGGCCATTCGTGAAGCGGTCGTCTCCGCGGGGCATCCGGAGGCCCGAGTCACCGCGGGCGAGGGCGGCTTCTACGTTCTTCGCACCAAACCGCTCGACCTGCAGTCTGGGAGCGACCTCGATCCTTCGCAGCCAGCAGGCGCGGAGCTGGCGTCGATCCGTGCCGCCATCGTGTCAGCCGTCGGTCCGATCTCAGAAGAGGGCTCGCTCTCGACCGTCGGACCGGTGATCAGCCAGGACCTCACGCAACAGGCGCTCTTGCTCGTCGTTCTCGGCTCGCTCGGGATCGTGTTGTGGATGACCTACCGATTCCGAAACGTCCGCTTCGGCGCGGCGGCGCTCGTGGCCCTGCTCCACGATGTCATCGTGACCGTTGGCTTCTTTGCGGTGACGGGCACGTTCTTCAACGTGGAGATCGACGCGCTCTTCATCACTGCCATGCTCACGATCATCGGCTTCTCGGTCCATGACACGATCGTGGTGTTCGACCGCGTACGCGAGAATCTCGCCCGCTATGCAGGCGCGCCGTTTGCGGACATCGTGAATCACTCGATCGTCCAGACCATGGGTCGCTCCCTGAACACAACCGCAACGGTGCTGATCACCCTGTTGGCCCTGCTCGTGTTCGCGGGTGGTTCGATCCGTACGTTCGTCCTCGCCCTCTTCGTCGGCATCCTCTCCGGAACCTACTCATCGATCTTCAATGCCAGCCCGCTGCTGGTCTGGTGGGAAGAGCGCATTGCGGCGCGAAAGAGTTCGCCGAGCGCACGTCGAACCGGCTAGCGTGGCGTCGGGTTCACGATGAGCCCCGCCCCTTCACGTAGCCGAATCGATGCCCAACGTCGTTGGCGCGTCGAAACCCCAGAACGCGAACTGGTGCACGCGCTCCGCCACACGCTGAACGCGATCGAGATGCGGGACGAGCTGCGCGATTCGCTGGCCGAACTCCTTGCGTTGCGGCGCCTGCGTGAACCAGAGGAGGTCCAGCGGTTCCTCGACCCACGAGACCGCACTCTGCACCCGCCGGAGCTTCTGCCAGACGCGCCCGGACTGATCGCCCGGCTGCGCGCCGCGGGTGAGGCGGGGGAACCGATCCTCGTGGTCGGCGATTTCGACGCAGACGGGCTCACCGGCGCCGCGATCATGATCCGCGCGCTGCGTGCGATCGGTGCGATCGCCGAGGGCTACATCCCGCATCGCGACAGCGATGGCCACGGGATACCAGAGGGGGCGCTCCAGGCGGCGGCAGAGGATGGCGTGGAGTTGATCTTGGCGGTTGACTGTGGAACGGGGGACCGCGAGCGCGTCGCGGAGGCTCTGGATGCGGGGATCCTGGTGGGTATCATCGATCACCACGCGGTCCCAGACGACCCTGCAAAGGCGGCATGGCTGGTCAATCCGAATCGGCCAGACGCGACCTACCCATTCCCACACCTGGCAGGGAGCGGTCTCGCCTTCAAGGTTGCGCAGGGGATCCTTGCCGATCATGAGGATCGGCGCACGCTCCTTGGCGAACTCTCGGTCCTCGCAATGATCGGCGGCGTTGCCGATATGGTGCCGATTGCTGATGAGTTTCGCGTGATCGTGCGCTCGGCGCTCAAGGTGCTCAACGGCGCAGGGCGAATCCCAGTCGGTGTGCAGGCCCTGCTTGCGAGTGCCGGTGCGGAGCGTCCACATCGAGTGGAGGTGGTCGGCTTTGCGCTCGCGCCGCGAATCAATGCGGCAGGTCGCATCGGCGACGCACGTCCAGCACTCGACCTTCTGACAACCGACGATCCGGAAGAGGCGGCGCAGATCGCCGCCCAGCTGGAGTCGCTGAACCAGGAGCGGCGCGACATCTCACGAGACGCACTCGAGGCGGCGCGCAGAGCGCTCGGCGCCGATGGGTCCACCCCTCCGGACCACACGCGCGCGCGGATCGAGCCGACGCTCGTGGCGGTCTCTGGCCACTGGCCGCCCGGAGTGCTCGGCCTCGTTGCCGGGCGACTCGCAGACGAGTTTGGCCGCCCAGCACTCGTGGCGTGCGTCGACGACAACGAGAGCGACTCATCTCTTGTCCGATGTTCGATCCGTGCCCCGCACGGCTTCTCGGTGGCGGCCGCGTTGGGACGCGTCTCAGCTCGACTGATCCGTCACGGTGGGCATGATGGAGCCGGGGGCTGTACGCTGCGACGAACAGAGTGGGATGCGCTCCTGAAAGATCTGGCAGAGGCGTTCGCATCTCAGGGAGCCGGGCAAGAGCCGGTCTTCTCGGTCGACCTCGAGCCGAGCGTTGGACGGCGCTCACCCCAGGCGCTCGCCACTCTGGTGGATCACCTTGCGCCAACCGGGGTCGGGAATCCAGACCCGCTCTTTCTCTTCCGCGGCATCAGCCTCACAGGCGTGCGCCTTGTCGGCGATGGAAGGCACGCCCGCCTCTCACTCGAGATCGACGGCGGTCGCACAGAGGCGATCGCGTTCGGTCGAGCAGACGCCGCGGGCCACGAGGGCGGCAGCGTCGATCTCGTTGCACGAGTGGCACAACGCACATACCGGGGATCGGAGAGGGTCGAGTTGCACGTGGTCGACCTGCAGACGTCGGAGGCGAGTGGATGAGTGGCAATCGATCGCTCCGTCCGCGCCCCCGTCTCACCAGCGATCGCGTCGCCCCTGCGCGTCCATATCACGCACTTCGCCCGCCGACGCCCGCGTCGGGGGGTCGAAGGTCCGGCTGGTTCGGTGCGGGGCCGAGGGTCGCGCCACTCTTCGCCTCGCTCCTTCTCGTGGCGAGTGCGCTTGGAACGCTCTGGCTCGCCAACCTCTCTTCATCAGGCGGGAGTCCGGTAGGCGAGGGACCGGCCGTGACGGAAGGGGTGCAGGTGGACGGGAGCATCGTCTTCGCGCGCGACGGTGCGCTCTGGTCGCTGAGCGGCTCGACGATCATCCAAGTGACCGACGCTGCGACAGATGGCGAGCCCGCCTGGAGCAGAGATGGAACCTGGCTCTACTTCATCCGCCAGAGGAGTGAGCGGGGTGGGCGGCTCAACGCCGCCGGCGGGGTGACGCCGTATCGACTCACGGTTCCCACGCTGATGCGCGTCGGCGCACGAGGTGGTGAGGCGGAGGAGATCCTTGACGGGCTGCTGACGGGCAGCAGCCCCGAGTTGAACTTCTCCACGTTCATGTTCGATCCTGCGTTGGGAGCGAGAGGCGAAGTCGCGTTGGCGACAGACTACAAAGGCGGGTCTCAGCTCGGAGGCGACGTGATCATCCGCATCCTCCAGCCAGATGGTCGGATGCTCACACCGGAGCTTCCAGACGAAGCACCCTTCGGGCACCAGGATCCAGCGTGGAGCTCCGACGGGAGCGGTCTCTACTATGTGCAGAACGGCCAGGGCGAGGGGAGTTCCGCGTCGCGCATCATCTATTACGACACAGGTTCGGACCAGGTC
>CAINCM010000048.1 GCA_903847005.1 uncultured Chloroflexota bacterium
GAGGCGTTTGACCGTCCTCGGCCGAAGTCCTAGCCTTCACTCCCAGCCATTTGGCTGGCCGAATGACCTATTACCGCGCGTCAGCCCGCGGCACACGGCTGGCAAGAGGGAATCTATGGAGAACCTTAGCGGGGCTGTCCCCGTCGTTGCCGCTATCTTCGGGCTCATCTTCGGCGTGCTGATCCGCCAGTTCGTTGCCGCAGCGGGAATCCGTGCGGCCACCGTTCGGGCCCGCAGCATCGTGGAGGAGGCACGTCAGCAGCAGAGTGCACTGATCATCGCAGCGAAGGGAGAGATCTCCCGCATGCGGGTTGCTGCGGAAGACGGCCTGCGTCAAGAGCGCGAACAGATCACAGCGGAGACGGAGCGTTCACGGTTGCGCGAGGTGGCTCTGGGAGAGCGCGAGGCCTTCTTCGCCGAGCGCGAAGTCTCCATTGCTGAGCGTGAGCGCGGCCTGCTCGAGGAGGCCGCCGGCCTGGAATCGGCTCGCGCCTCTGTGAATGCGCGACTCGCTGAAGTCGCTGGCCTAGACGCCGAAGCGGCTCGCAAAGAGGTGCTGACGCGCCTGACAGAAGAGGCAGAGACCGAGGCGAATCGCCTTCGTGCCACCCTGGAGCGGAGGGCCGCCGAAGAGGCGGGAGATCGGGCGCGAGAGATGATCCTCACCGCGATGCAGCGCGTTGCGGCAGACCACAGCACCGAGCACTCGGTCACCCACATCAAGCTTGCGAGCGAAGAGATGAAGGGGCGGCTGATCGGGCGAGAGGGTCGCAACATCCGTGCTCTCGAGGCAGCCACCGGCGTCGAACTGCTCATCGACGAGACTCCGATGCAGGTGACGCTCTCGTCGTTCGATCCAGTGCGTCGCCAGGTTGCGCGAGTCACCATCGAACGCCTGATGCAGGATGGTCGTATTCATCCAGTCCGCATCGAAGAGGTGGTAGCAAAGGCGCAGAGCGAAGTCGATGCCACCGCGCTCAAGAACGGCGAAGAGGCCGCACTCGAAGTCGGCGTGACGGGCATACCGACGGAGCTGCTCCGGATCCTCGGTCGGCTTCAGTGGCGCACGTCGTATGGACAGAACGTCTTGCTGCACTCGATCGAAACGGCGCAGGTCGCCGGTGCGGTCGCAGGCGAACTTGGGATGGATATCCGTGCGGCCAAGGTGGGCGGGCTCTTGCACGATATCGGCAAGGCGCTCGACCATGAAATCGAGGGCACCCATGCGGCGATCGGCGCTGACCTGGCTCGCCGACATGGAATGCCAGAAGGGATCGTCAACGCGATCGCCGCGCACCATCAGGAGGTCGAGTGCACCGCTCGCGAGGCCCCGATCGTCCAGGTGGCGGATGCCATCAGTGCGGCCCGTCCAGGCGCTCGCGGCAATCAAGCTGAAGCGCATCTGCGTCGTCTCGAAGATCTTCAGAACATCGCGATGAGTTTCGATGGCGTCGAGAAGGTGTATGCGGTGCAGGCGGGTCGAGAGGTTCGCATCCTCGTTCGTCCGGAGAGCGTTGATGACGATCGCGCGCGAGAGATTGCGCGCGATGTGGTGAAGCGCATCGAAGAGCAGCTTTCGTATCCTGGGCAGATTCGGGTGACGGTCATCCGCGAGACGCGGGCGGTGGATTACGCCCGCTGAGCGGGCCACGCCCATCCTCGCGGTTGCCGGCCCGACCGCAGTTGGGAAGAGTGCCGCCGCCCTCGAGCTTGCCGCGCTCCTCGACCGAGACGGGATTCGCGCCGTCCTGATCTCGGCGGATTCGCGGCAGGTCTTTCGTGGTTTCGACATCGGTACCGACAAGCTGCCGGCCGACCTCCTTGCAGCCCGACCCCATGCCGGGATCGATGTTGCAGAGGCGGACCAGCCATTCACGCTGTACGACTGGCTCGCGATCGCACGAGCGGCGGCGACAGGCAGGCCATCTGGCGAGAGGCCGAAGATC
>CAINCM010000049.1 GCA_903847005.1 uncultured Chloroflexota bacterium
ATGGTTTTTGGCGAGCCAGTTCCACCCAGAATTCACCAGCCGCCCGCTTCGGCCGAACCCGCTCTTCGATGGTTTCATCGGCGCCGCGCTGGCGCTCAAGGAGGGTCGCCTCGCCGCATATACCCCGCGATTGGTCGGAGTGCGCGATGATGAGGCGGTACAGGCTGAGCGCCGCAAGGCGATTGAGGCGGCCGCCCATAAGGCTGCAACCCGCAGCAATGGAACAGGAGCAGCGTCATGAAGTTCTTCCTTGACACGGCAGACATCAATGAGATCAGGACCGGCATCAGCTGGGGGATCGTTGATGGTGTCACCACCAACCCGTCGCTGTACGCCAAGGTGGGGGGCTCATACGAGGAGCTCCTCAAGGAAATCTGCGGTCTCACCAAAGGGCCCGTCTCCGCCGAGGTGATCAGCGATGATGCAGACGGCATGGTGAAGGAGGGGCTCGCCTTCGCGAAGATCGCCGCAAACATCGTGGTGAAGGTTCCAATGACGACGGACGGCCTCGCCGCCATTAGTCGCCTCAAGAGCGAGGGAATCAAGACCAACTGCACCCTGATCTTCACGGCGAACCAAGGACTCCTCGCCGCGAAGGCCGGGGCGTCGCTGATCAGCCCGTTCGTGGGCCGACTCGACGACATCAGCGAAGACGGCATGACCGTCATCCGCGAGCTTGCGGAGATCTTCTCCCATTACGAGGAACTCGATCACTGTGAGATCCTTGCGGCATCGATCCGCCATCCACGACACGTCACCGAAGCGGCGCTGGTTGGCGCTCACGTTGCAACAATGCCACTCAAGGTGCTCGAGCAGATGTCGAAGCATCCGCTCACAGAGAAGGGGATCGCGGTCTTCAAGGCTGATTGGGCCAAGGCGAAGGGCGGAAAGTAGCACCCTTCTGCCCCCCCGTTGACGGCGGGGCACGCATCCCGTAGAGTCGTCTCATCCCCCCACACCTCCCGCGCAGAGGCGTTGGACGTTTCGTGCGGGGATCCAAGTGCGAACCTTAGTTGAGGAAGGTACCCGACCCCATGTCAATGAACGACCCACGCAACCGTGGACCACGACGAGGACCTCGACGCGGTCACGGCATGAACAGCGGCCAGGGTGGCATGCGCATGCCACACGGTTCGCTTCCCCAAGATGTGGAGGTGCTCTCCGAAGCCGACCTTGCCGCTGAAGGACTTCTCACCTTTGCCGCTCTTGCCAACATGACCGCAAGCGAGCTGATGGGGGCGGCGAAGAAGTTCAACGTCACCGCGTCGCAGCAAGAGGATCTTGCGCGCGTCATCCAGAAGATCCTGACCGCACAGGCCGAGGAACAGGGTCAGGTGTGGGCAGAGGGGATCCTCGAGATCGTCGACGAGGGGTACGGCTTCGTTCGACGCAACGGCCTCCTTCCGAGTGCAGACGATGTCTACGTGCCGTCGCCAATGTTGCGGCGCATCGGGTTGCGACAGGGCGACACCGTCGGCGGTGTCATCCGCGCTCCGCGCGAAGGAGAGAAGTTCTGGGGGATGCTGCGCGTTGAGATCATCTCCGGTACCGATCCAGAGTCCGCTCGCCGCAGGCCGCATTTCGGTGACCTGACGCCGATCCATCCGATCGAGCTCATCAACCTGGAGACGGATCCTTCCAACCTCTCGCAGCGTCTGATCAATCTCGTGAATCCGCTCGGCAAGGGCCAGCGCGCACTGATCGTCTCTCCGCCGAAGGCAGGCAAGACGAGTCTCTTGAAGCAGATCGCGCAGGGTGTGACCGCGAACTACCCAGAGATCTCGCTCATGGTCTGCCTCATCGGTGAGCGACCGGAAGAGGTGACCGATATGCGACGCTCGGTGAAGGGTCAGGTGATCTCCTCGACCTTCGACGAGCCGACGGAGAACCACACCCATGTTGCCGAGATGGCGCTGGAGATCGCGAAGCGACGAACCGAGGCGGGCGCGGACGTGGTGGTTCTGCTCGACTCCATCACCCGACTCGCACGCGCCTACAACCTGGCGCTCCCACCATCGGGCCGCACCCTCTCCGGCGGTATCGATCCGATCGCGCTCTACCCGCCGAAGCGCTTCTTCGGCGCAGCACGGAAGCTGGAAGAGGGCGGCTCCTTGACGATCATCGGCACCTGTCTCGTCGACACCGGCTCGAAGATGGACGACGTCATCTACGAAGAGTTCAAGGGGACCGGCAACTCAGAGCTCGTCCTCGACCGGAAGCTTGCGGAGAAGCGGATCTTCCCCGCCATCGATGTGCAGCGCTCCGGCACGCGCCGAGAGGAGCTTCTCCTCGACGAGGCGACGCTGAAGATGGTCTGGACGATGCGCCGCATGCTCTCCGCTGTGGGTGCAAACGAGGGGATCGAGCTTCTCTTGAACCGCATCGCGAAGACCGAATCGAACGCCCAGTTCCTCGCCTCGTTGACCAAGGGGGCCGAAGGGTCGAACCCAGCCTAGGAGCGACCCCCGCGCCCCTCCTGAGCGCGAATCGGGGGCGGGTAGAATGAGGGTCGAGATCGGAGGCGCAGATGACACGAACGGGTCGCGGACGTTCAAAGAGTTCAGCGGCGGGCCCTCGCAGTGGCGCGCGACCTGGCACGCTCGGGTTCCGACTCGCGGCAGCTGTTCGTCGCCGCGCGATCGCCGTTCTCCACACGCTCGAGCAGGCAGGTGACCGCGCTCTCAGCCTGAGCCTCTTCCGCGCCGGCGAGTTCCTGAGCCACCCGCTTCCACGACGCATTCGCGTCCATCCGAGGTTGCGAGAGCGCACGAGTGGCCTCGCCGTCGCGGCGCTACTTCATCGACTCACCCCGCGGCTCGAAGAGTGGGGAGTGGTCCGTTTCGTCTCGCGGCGTCGTGCGGCTCTTGCGAAGCAGCTGAGGGGGCTGGGACGAGCC
>CAINCM010000050.1 GCA_903847005.1 uncultured Chloroflexota bacterium
GCCTGCGCTGGTGCGATGCCGTTCAGTGCGGCAACCGTGGCGACGGCGAGCCACACGAACAGGTAGGCAACGTAGCTCCCTGCAGGGAGGAGTGCCACACCGAGGGCGACCAGCAGCGTGGCGACGATCGCCGCGCGCGCATCTTGTCGATCGGTTGTGATCATGCGCTACGCCGAGCGGCGTCGCGCCGCAATTCTCCCGAGAACAAGGAGGATGACGACTACGATGGCAACGCCAAGAATACCCGCAGCAGCGCTGGAAGCGGTTCCGTCGAGTCCGGGGATGCTGTAGTCCGGGAGCAGTTCGAATGCCGGTGCCTGACCCCGATCCAAGAATCCGAGATCCTCTGCAACGCGCTCAAGTCCGTCGGGGCTCGCTGATGCGAAGAGGCTTGCAAGAGAGACGATGACGATGGCGATCGCTGTGCCGAGTGCGATGCGACGTCCCGTCGATGCACCTCGCGTTGCCGCACGTTCGTTCAAGATGTCCGGCGCACTCGCGCTGATGAATCCGATCGCGCCGATGGTGATGAGCGCCTCGCCGATGCCGATCAGCGCATGGGTGCCCAGCATGGCGGGGAGCCCGATCCCGATGTCCGTCGTCCCGGAGAGGCCGAGCTGCAGCGTGGTGAGGCCCGCAGCCGCCAACACCGAGAGCCATGCTGCCAACCCAACGCCGACAAACTGACCCCTGCGCCCACCGCCGAGCACTTCGGTTGCGGCGCGCGCCACAAGCGATCCGCCAAGCGTGCCGATGACACCCATGTTGAAGATATTGGCGCCGAGAACGAGGAGGCCCCCATCTTGAAAGAGGAGGGCTTGGATGCCGATCACCGTCACCATTACGATGCTGCCAGCCCACGGTCCGAGGAGCACTCCTGCGAGTACGCCGCCGAGGAGATGACCGCTGGTACCGGCGGCGACGGGGAAGTTGAACATCTGGGCGGCAAAGATGAACGCTCCGGCGATGCCCATCAGGACGGTGCGTGCGGACGCGCGGCGCGAATCTGACGAGATTCTTCGCAACGCCACAGCCAAAACCATCGCCGTCACCACCCAGAGTGCGATCGACACTTCAGGGACGAGGAACCCGTCGGGAATGTGCAGGGTTGGACGCATGCGGCGAGTCTATCGCAACATGTTGCAATAAGTATCCCCTATTCTCAGCCCATGGCAACAGAGCGACCCTCCCTCGGGCTGACCGAGCGACTCCAAGCGGCGCTCAAGGAGCGTGGGCAGCGCTGGACCGAGCAGCGCCAGATCATCGTGGAGGTCCTCGCCGCCTCCGATGGGCACGCCACGGGAGCCGAGTTGGTGGAACGCGTCCGCGAACAGGATCCGAGCGCCACCCCCTCGACGGTGTACCGAACGCTCGACTTGCTCGAAGAGCTCGGCCTCGCGCGGCACCATCACGGACCAGACGGTCGCGAGACGTATCACTTGGAGGAGACGGTGGAGCACGCGCACCTGCACTGTCGGGGGTGTGGAGCGGAGCAAGAGATGGATGCGGTCGTGGCCGCACCCATCCTGAAGGCGATTGCAACGGCAACCGGCTTCAGCGCCGACCTGGACCACCTCTCGCTGCATGGGCTGTGCCGGCGCTGCGCTGCAGCCCGAGGTCCGTCGACACCGAGAGCGAAAGCGGGGGAGTAGACTCGCGGGGAGCGGCGCGCCTCTCGCGCCACAAGCAGATAAGGATGGATCCATGGCCGAGAAGTTGAAGATCACGTACGCCACCCTCTCCGACTCCAACGAGGAGATTCACAAAGGGTATGAGGCGGGACTCGCTGAGGCGCGCACTCTCCTTGGGTCTAGCTACGGCAACTTCGTCAACGGCACGTGGCTCACCGATGGACCAACCTTCGAGAAGCGCACGCCGATCGACGGCTCCGTGGTCGGGACGTTCGCCAAGGGCGACCGCAACACCGCCAAGAGTGCGATCGCAGCGGCCAAGGCCGCCTTCCCCGCGTGGTCGTCGCGCCCATGGGAGGACCGAGTCAAGCTGATCCGCGCTGCGGCAGAGTTGATCAGCGAGCGACAATTTCTCTATTCAGCGCTCCTCTCCATCGAGGTGGGGAAGAATCGCCTGGAGGCGCTCGGCGACGTCGAGGAGACGGCCGACTTCTTCCGCATCTACGCCAGCGAGATGGAGCGCAACAAGGGCTACCACCATCCAATGGGGAACCTTGGCGATGACAAGGTGCAGACACTCACCGTGTTGAAGCCGTATGGCGTGTGGGCGGTGATCAGCCCGTTCAACTTCCCGTTCGCGTTGATGGGCGGCCCGGTCGGCGGCGCACTCGTTGCCGGCAACACCGTGGTGTTGAAGCCATCGTCTGACGCACCACTCTCCGCGGTGCTCCTGGCGCGTGCCATCAAGGACGCTGGCATTCCCGATGGTGTCTTCAACATGGTCATGGGGCCGGGCGACAGCGTCGGCGCCGAGCTCCAGGAGAATCCGGACGTTGCGGGCATCACCTTCACCGGATCGTCTGACGTTGGGATGCAGGTCTTCCGCTCGTTCTCGAAGAACTACCCGAAGCCAGTCATCGTCGAGATGGGCGGAAAGAATCCAACCATCGTCTCCAAGCACGCCAATCTCGAGAAGGCGGCGGAGGGCGTGATGCGCTCCGCGTTCGGGCTGGGCGGGCAGAAGTGCTCGGCGAACAGCCGCGTCTATGTCGAGGCCTCGGTGCACGACGATTTTGTGAAGCTCCTGGTGGAGAAGACTAAGGCCCTGAAGGTGGGCGACCCAACGGTGCGGGGAATCTTCCTTGGACCCATCATCAACCAGCGCTCCGTCGACACCTTTCTCGCCGCATGCGAGGAGGCGAAGCGCGATGGAAAGATCGAGGTTGGCGGAGGTCGTCTGACCGACGGAGAGCTTGCCAAGGGCTTCTACGTCGCGCCGACGGTCGTGAGCGGTCTCCCCGCAACCCATCGACTCTTCAAGGATGAGCTCTTCGTCCCGTTCGTTGCGGTGACCAAGGTGAACTCGTTCGAAGAGGGGATCGCGCTCGCGAACGAAAGCGAGTACGCGCTCACGGCGGGCTGCTTCACCGAAGACGATAAGGAGATCCGCACTTTCTTGGACACCATCCACGGCGGCGTGATCTATGTGAATCGACGCGCCGGATCCACCACGGGCGCCTGGCCGATGGTCCAGCCGTTCGGCGGTTGGAAGAAGTCGGGGACCACGGGGAAGTCGGGCGGCGGCCTCTACTACGTGCCGCAGTACCTCCGAGAGCAGAGCCAGACGATCGTTCGATAGGTCCCCGAAGCGGCGTTACGCACGCGGGAGGGGTTACGAGGGGCCTACCCCCTCGTATACACTTCGGATAGTTCGTATCCACAGGAGGCTGCAATGACCGTGATCGAGAAGCCACAGGCGTGGCCAGCGAGCCTGCCGCACCTCGTCACCGAGGTGCCGGGCCCGAAGGCGCTCGCTCAGGTTGCCGCCGACCAGGCGGTCGTCTCCAACAGCCTCCCGCGCGCCTATCCGTTCGCGCCCGTGCGCGGTTTCGGGATGGGGGTGGAGGACCAAGACGGGAACGTCTTCTTGGACTTCTGCGCGGGCATCGCCGTGAACTCCACCGGCCACTGCCACCCGCGCGTGGTCGACGCCATCGTGCAACAGGCGCAGCGGCTCATCCACTACAGCGCATCCGACTTCTACGAAGAGCGCTACCAGGAGCTGGCATCGGCACTCGCCGCGACCGCGCCGTGGAGCGGGCCATCGAAGGTGCTGCTGCAGAATTCAGGAACCGAGGCGGTCGAGGCATCCATCAAGTTGGCGCGGTACATGTCCGGCCGACAGTGGGTCGTCGGGTTCGTCGGCGGCTTCCATGGGCGCACGCTCGGCGCACTGACACTCACCAACTCGAAGGCGAAGTATCACGCCCATTTCGGGCCACTCGCCCCGGGCTTCCTCCACGTGCCGTTCGGCAGTGCGGGACTCGACGAACTCGAGCAGCGCATCATCGCGCGGACGATCCCAGGTGACGAGATCGCCGCGTTCGTCGTCGAGCCTGTGCAGGGCGAGGGCGGATACGTGGTTCCGGACAAGGACTTCTTCCCGCGTCTCAAGCAGATCGCCGACAAGTACTGCATCGCGATCGTGGTCGACGAAGTGCAGTCGGGCGTCGGTCGCACCGGAAAGATGTGGGCGATCGAACACTTCGGCATCGAGCCTGACATCGTTGCAACGGCGAAGGGGCTCGGCTCCGGCATGCCGATCGGCGCGGTGATCGCAAAAGAGCACTGGATGCGCTGGAAGCCGGGATCGCACGGCTCGACGTTCGGCGGCAATCCCGTCGCTGCTGCCGCTGCGATCGCAACGCTCGAGGTGATCCGAGACGAAAAGCTCATGGACAACGCCGTGGCGCGCGGCAGAGAAGCGGTCGACGGACTCCGTGCCGCCCTCAAGGGGAACAGCATCGTCACCGACATTCGTGGCATCGGACTCATGATCGGCGTGGACTTCGTCGACGCAGACGCCGCGGCAGATGTCGAGGTGGAGGCGTTCAAGCGCGGACTGCTCGTCTTGACCTGCGGCGACCGAGGGGTGCGCATGAGCCCGCCGCTTGTGGTGAACGCGGAAGAGATCTCGACCGCAGTGCGCATCTTCGCCGAGGCTGCAGCGGCCGTCGCCGCGCGGCGCTAGCCCGACCGCGGGGCGCGGCGTGTCCGGAGCGACCGGATCCAAGCTCCGCAGCATGCGCGACGCGATCGCCGCGCACGTCCACGACGGCGATACGGTTGCCATCGAAGGATTCACCCACTGCATCTCGTTCGCTGCGGGACACGAGATCA
>CAINCM010000051.1 GCA_903847005.1 uncultured Chloroflexota bacterium
CCTGCTGCGAACGATCCGACCACGTTGATGGCGAGCGTCCCGATCGGCGCGGCGACTCCGAGTCGCGCGGCAAGCGCATCGACACCGCTTCTCGCCAGTGCACCCGACGCCCCGCCAATCGCAACCAAGAGCGCACTGATCAACGTGCTCATGCGGTCACCTCATCCAGGAATGTCCGGCTCTTCGGCTCTCGTCCATAGAGTTGCACGATTGCCGCGCGCAGCGCACGGTCAACCTCTTGGAGTGGACCGTTCGGCAGCCGCAACTCGGCGAGCTGCTCGGGGGCGAAGCGTCGGAGCGCACGCATGAGGCGAAGTCCGTCGCTGCTGAACGGGGCACCTTCGCCATGGTCGGCGCAGTGGATGCCCCCTGCCGCTTCATCCCAGCGAAGTGCCTCGCCTTCCACGGGGGCACGCCCGCAGTCGACGCAGCGGTCGAGCTCAGGCCCGTGCCCGGCGACGTCGAGGAGTGCAAGCTCGCTCCAGCGGGCCACGAGGGCGTCCGAGACGCCCGTCTCGAGGAGGTCCCACGCGCGCAACAGCAGCGCATACAGCTCTGGCTCGGGCTGCTCCTCGCTCGTTGCTCGTTCCACCAGCTCGGCGGCGTACCAGGCGACCGCACTGCTGGCGAGCCGGCCGCGAAGTCCGAGCCACACCCGCTGCGGCTGCACCTGGGTCACCACATCGAAGGTGCGCCCGGACGCGAGCGCAACCTCCAGTTCGGCAAAGGGCTCGACGCCACCACCGAGACGGCTCGTCGGCTTGCGCACCCCCTTGGCGATCGCCTTGAACTTTCCGCGATCCGGCGAGATGAGCGTCAGCACGCGATCGGCCTCGCCGAGGCGGAATCGAGAGGTGACGACCGCCAGTGTCCGCGAGGTTCGGCGTGCAGGCATGCCGAGAGGGTAGCATTGGCTCATGGCGTCTCTTCACGGCACCCCAACCGGGGCGAACCTCCTTGAGCTTGATCTTGACGCGCTGATCGCCGCCACCGACAGCGCAATCCTCGACCTCCTCGCACAGTGGGAGGAGCCGATCACCGCCCCCATGTATGCGCAGATTCGCTACCACATGGGATATGGCGACCCGAGCGCGCGGCTCGGAAAGCGGATGCGTCCGCTCCTCGGCCTTCTCACCTACTCGGCACTTTCGAGCGACTGGGAGCGCGCCATCCCGGGCGCGGCGGCCGTCGAGCTCGGTCACAACTTCAGCCTGATCCACGACGACATCGAGGATCAAGACCAGGAGCGGCGCGGGCGCCCCACCCTGTGGGTGCGCGAGGGCCTCGCCCAGGCGATCAACACCGGCGATGCGCTCTTCACGATCAGTCGCATCGCGGCACACCGTCTCACCGACCTTGGCTTCTCCGACGCGAAGGTGATTCGCATGATGAAGATCTACGACCAGACCTGCCTTCGCCTGTGCGAAGGGCAGTTCATCGACATCGCGGCAAGCCAGAGGCGAGAGATGCAGAGCGTGGAGCACTACTTCGAGATGATCGGGCGGAAGACGGCCGCGCTCATCTCCGGCGGTGTGGAATCTGCCGCCATGCTCGCAACCGATGACGAGGAGGTGATCATGCGCTTCCGAACCTTCGGCTGGGCTCTCGGGCTCGCCTTCCAGATCAACGACGACCTGCTCGGCATCTGGGGCAGCGAGGCGAAAACAGGGAAGGCGCCGTCAGACTTGGCACGCCACAAGAAGACGCTCCCCGTCCTCTATGCAGCGGAGCGTGCGAGTGCTGAGGATCGCGCCACGCTCGACCGACTCTTCGCGACGCCTGATCCGGACGCAGCCCTGGTTGCCGAGGGGCTTGCGGTCCTGGCACGAACAGGCGCTGAATCCTACACGCGGGAGCAGGCGGCACTCTGGAGGGAGCGCGCGTTGACGGAGATTCGTGCCGTTCCCGCGATCAATCCGATTGCGATCGTTCGACTGGAAGAGATCATGGAGCGCGTGATCTCCGCGTAGGAGTCCAGGGGAGGCTACTTCCCTTCGCTCACCTCGGTCTCCGTCGGAGCTGCGACAGGCGTCCAGCGCACGCGCACCTTGCCAACCCGGCGGCCGCTCACCTTGACCACGCTGATGGCGAAGGGGGCGACGGTCACGCTGTCGCCCACCACGGGGACGCGACCGATGC
Organism: uncultured Chloroflexota bacterium; assembly: GCA_903847005.1. Lineage (GTDB taxonomy): Bacteria > Chloroflexota > Limnocylindria > Limnocylindrales > Limnocylindraceae > Limnocylindrus. Next base: position 2,140 of record CAINCM010000051.1, read on the forward strand.
GGTGGTAGACAAAGCCTCCGAGCGTGTCGTACTCCTCGTCATCCTCGAGCTCAAGGGGTGGGTCGATCAGGTTCGTGAGCTCATCGATGTCGGCACGCCCGTCGAGCACGACCTCTCCTGGGCCGATCTCCACCTTCATCGGCTCCTCTTCGTCGAACTCGTCTTGGATTTCGCCCACGATCTCTTCCAGCAGGTCTTCGATGGTCACGAGGCCGGCCGTTCCACCGTACTCATCGAGCACGATCGCCATGTGCACCTTCCGACGCTGCAGCTCATGGAGCAGATCGTCGACCGATTGCGACTCGGGGACGAAGAGTGCGGGGCGCATGATATCTCGGAGGCGCGGTCGTGGACCGCCAGCCGCAATGATGCGCAG
>CAINCM010000052.1 GCA_903847005.1 uncultured Chloroflexota bacterium
ATGGCCGCCGATCGCATCAATCCGGCGCTCGTTGCGCTGCAAGATGCCGCCGCGCCTGGTGTGGTGGCGCTGCTGCGTGCTGTGGTCCAGGGGGCGAAGACGGCTGGCGTCGAGGTGGGCGTCTGCGGCGAGCTTGCGGGCAGCGTGTCTGGGGCGAAGCTCCTCACCGAGATCGGCGTCTTTGAACTCTCCATGGACCCTGCCGCCGTCGACGAGGTACGTGAGGGTCTCCTCGGCGCCTAAAAGTGAGTCGGGTCGGTCTAACTTGTGCAGTTGCACCAATAATAGCCTCCGCTTCCTAGCGTTTTGCCCATATTTGGCCCTTGTTGCCACCCCTGGCTGAACGTAGGTTGGTGCTGACACGACGCGGGCCGCTTCGGCGGCCACTCCAGGCGGCGCGGAGGCTGTCCGGAGGTGGAGGTCCGGTCGGCCGACCGAACTGATCGGCCTAGGGGGAGGGTTACATGGCAACCATTGCCAAGTACTTCCAGCTCAAGAAGCGTGGCACCACGGTCGGGACGGAAGTCCGCGCCGGAGCGACCACGTTCCTTGTGATGGCGTACATCATCTTCGTCAACGCGAACTATGTCGGCGCAGGCGCCGCAGGCGGCGCGATCGGCGCCGCCGGCGCCCCGAGCGCCGAGGCCATCTTCGCCGTCACCGCACTCGGCGCGGGTCTGCTCACGATCCTGATGGGTGTCGTTGCAAACTATCCGTTTGCACTCGCCGCAGGAATGGGACTCAACGCCGTTGTTGCGTTCCAGCTGATCCTCGGACTCGGCCTCTCATGGGCCGAGGCGATGGCAGTGATCGTCTGGGAGGGCATCTTCATCACGATCCTGATGCTCACCGGATTCCGCAAGGCGATTCTCGAGGCGATTCCGCTCAACCTGAAGCGGGCGATCGCCGTGGGCATCGGTCTCTTCCTGCTCCTCATCGGCCTGTTCGAGGCGAATGTCGTAGTCAAGTCGTTCGCCGGAACCGTGCCGCTCGGACTCTTCTCGGGAATCGGCTTCGGCGGGACGGAGGTTCCGGTTGCGGACCTCCCGCACCTGGCGATCTTCGGCGCCGGCCTGCTCACCGCACTTGCACTGATCCGCCGCCCGGGCGGCCTGCTCATCTCGATTGGCGTGGGGACCCTGGTCGCTCTCGGCCTCGGCGTCTCCTCGATTCCAAGCAGCTTCATCAGCCCGCTCGATTCATCCAACTTTGTTGGAATCGGCCAGGCGTTTGGGGCGATGTTCACCGTCTGGGAGAGTGGTGCCGGTTTCCTCGCAGTCGCCTTGGCAGTCTTCTCCATCATGTTGAGCGACTTCTTCGATACCGCCGGAACGATGGTCGGTCTCGGCGCTCGTGCGGGCCTGCTGGACAGCAAGGGTCAGCTCCCGGGCGCCAATCGCGTGCTTCTCGTCGACTCGATTGCGGCGGCGGCGGGCGGCGCGCTCGGCGTCTCTTCGAACACCACCTACATCGAGTCGGCCGCGGGCATCAAGGAGGGTGGTCGCACCGGTCTCACCAGCGTGGTGACCGGCGCACTCTTCCTCTGCGCCGTGCTGCTCTCGCCGATCGCTGGAATCGTTCCGGCGGCGGCAACCGCTCCGGCACTCGTGATCATCGGCTATCTCATGTTCGAGGCGATCCGCGACGTCCAGTGGAAGGATGCCACCGACGGCTTCCCGATCCTTGCGACGCTGATCGTGATGCCACTCTCGTACTCGATCACCGATGGGATCGGCGTAGGGTTCCTTACCTACGGCATCCTGAAGGTGACGTCAGGGAAGGCGAGCGACGTGAAGCCCCTCTTCTGGGTCTCCATCGCCGCATTTGTCGTCTACTTCCTGGTGAAGCTCGGCATCATCGCGGTCTGACGCGCGTACAGCCCTCGTGGGCAGCGACGGCCGGTCCCTTTCGGGGCCGGCCGCTCGCGTTGACGACGCTCTTCGTCTAGGAGATCTGCCCCGCCTCACTCGGCGGGAGAGGGAGACCGAGGCGCTGCAGGATCGTGCGGCTGGCGATGTATCCGGAGAGCATCACGAGCGGAATCCCACCGCCCGGCTGGGTGCCCCCACCGGCGAAGAAGGCGTTGGCAAGGTCTGGCGAAGCGTTCCCCGGGCGGAAGTAGGCGCTCTGGAAGAAGCTCGCAGCCAACGCAAAGATGGAACCGTCGTGACAGTGCTGTTCGCGCTCGAACTCGAGTGGAGTCCAGTCGGCTTGCTCTTCGATCTCTTCGGGTCTCAGACCGGTCCGCTCGCAGACGCGCTTGATCGTTGCGGCACGGTACTCGTCGCGGTGCTCTTCCCACCAACGTCGGTCTTTGAGCGGGGGAACCGGAGTGAGCACATACAGCGCGCTTCGCCCGTCTAGCCGCGCGGTTGGATCTGTGGCGGCAACGTGCTGGATGTAGAGCGTTGGGTCGCCGCTCGGCACGGCCGAGACGATGATCCGATCGAGCTCCTCATGCGGGTTCTCTGGGTGCCAGACGGTGTGATGGGCAAGCTCTGGAAACGTGCGCTTCACTCCAAGGTGCAAGATGTATGCGCTCGAAGACGGCACGATGCGCTTGAATCGGTGTCGGGAGAGGGCGCCGAGGTGCTCCTCGCCGATCAGATCGCGATTGGCGTGGACGATGTCGGCGTTGAAGAGCACCGCATCCGCTTCCAGGCGCTCCTCACCAGGCTGGTTCGGGGCGGCAGGGCCCGCACCGAGCGCACGCGGTTGTGCGCTTCGTGGCGCGATCCGGATCGCACGGATGCGCTTGTCTGAGACGAGGCTCCCGATGGCGTCCGTGCCGTAGCGGAACTCCACGCCGAGCCGTCGAGCGAGTCGCTCCATGGCGAGTGGCGCCTCATGCATGCCGCCCTGCGGATGCCATGTCCCGAACTTGGCCTCGATATACGGAATGGAGAGGAAGGCGCCGGGGACGCTCTGCGGCGTCGAGCCGAGATAGATGGACTTGTATCGCATGACGTGGCGGATGCGCTCGTCATGGAAGGTCTTGTCGATGCGGCGACTGTACGGCGTCGCGGCGTCGAGTCGAAGGCCCGCAAGCCACGAACGAGGTGCGAGGAGGCTGAGGGGGCTGAGCGTCTGCCGGAAGAACGTCTGATCCAGTTCGCGCCAGAGCCTTTCGCCGCGTCGCATGAAGGCGGGGATCCCCGCGGCATCACGCGGATCGAGCGCGCCGAAACTCGCAGCGAGCCTTCCCAGATCGCTTGAGGTCTCCAGCACGCTGCCGTCTGCAAAGTGGGTTCGTGATGCCGGCTCGACGGGGAGGAGTGTCAGGTCGGTGCTGCGCGTTGCGTCGGCGGCCGACCAGAGCTGGTCGAAGAGTTCGGGGAGGGTGAAGATGGTGGGACCGCTGTCCCAACGATACGGACCGATCTCGCGACGTCCCATCTTGCCGCCCGGACGCGTGCCGCGTTCCACCACGGTGACGTGGACTCCGGCGGCGGCGAGACGGATGGCACTGGCGAGGCCGGCGAGTCCGGCACCTACGACGACGACCCGCTTCTTGCTGCTCACAACGCGCGGCGGGCGCGGAGTGCGGATCGGCCGACGGATGCCCCCAGCGCGATCAGGGTGCCGACGATTGCGGTCGCACCGGCAGCCACCGCCGATTCGAATGGGACCTGGAGCATCACTAGCATGGTGATGGCCGCGCCGATCACCACGTTGGTGATCAGAAAGAGCCGGTAGAGGCGTCGCCCTGCCTCGCCGGTTGCATCGCGACCGATCAGGGAGAGCGAAAGGTACGGCAGGGCCAGCGTGGCGGCGAGCGGCGTCCCCGCAACGCTCGCAGCGCCGGCGCCGACGAGTACGAACCAGGCGGCGGAGAAGATCGCGGTGTTGCGACGCCCGAGCAGGACGGCGATGGTGCGCACCTGAGCGGCGGCGTCCTCATCGCGGTCGGTGATGGTGGTGAGGGCATGTGCGCCGATCCCCCAGGCGGCAAAGACGAGTACCGACGGTGCCACGAGGTCGACGCCACCCGCGGCGTGGATCCCGATCTGGAGTGGGATCGCATAGAGGACGTTGGTGAGCGAATCGAGGACAGGTCTCCCCTTGAGTCGCGTAGGCGGCGCGTTGTAGGCGGCAGAGAGGATCAAGAGGAGGCCGAGCGAGACGAGGGTGAGCGGCGGGAACCCCGTTGCGGTGAAGAGCAAGAACGGGGCGAGCAGCAGGGTGCTCATGATTGCGTGCTTCGCAAGGAGCGGCTTCGGCGTGAGCGCACCCTCGACGCCTCCTTTCCGTGGATTGCGCGCATCGGTTTCGAAGTCGAAGTAGTCGTTCGGCGCATGCAGGAAGTAGTTGTATGGGAAGAGGAGGAGTGCGAAGAGGACAAGATCGCTTGGCACAAGGGAACCGCGCGTCGCGAGGATTCCCCAGAGGAGTGGCATCGACGTGTTCAGCCAGAGGAGTGGCCTCGAGATCTCGATCGCTTTGATCAGGCTCTTCATGCCTCCATCGTAGGGGAGCGGGCTACACTTAGCCGATGAGCAGCGCGAGGCGATCCAAGTGAGGCGAGTGGCGCGAAGCCCGCACGAAGTGCTCGGCCTTTCGCCCGGCGCATCTGCCGAGGAGATTCGGTCTGCGCGGCGCAGCCTTGCCCGCACGCATCACCCGGACAACTTCTCGGACGATGCGGCGGGTGCGCGCAAGGCGACGCGCGAGATGGCACTGATCAATGCCGCGGTAGAGGCGCTGCTGGCCGAGGCGTGGGCGACCGAAGACCCTGCGGCGACACCCGTCCCACGCGGCGGACACCGCCCCGAAGCCCCGGTGACGGGGCGCGTGGAGTTTGCTCAACCACCGCAATTCAATGCGCGCACGAGCGAGGCAACCAGCGTCAACTGGAGGCCGGAGGCGGTCTGGCCAGCGCGTCCCCTCCGGGAAGAGGGTCGGCCGCGCGTCGGGACTCCTGCGGGCCCGGTGCGACGCCGCGTCGACCCAGAGGCAGCCGCGCGACCACGGATTTCGCTGGAGGCAGCGCGAGCGGTGCGCTTCACCTTCGGTCGGTATGCGGGGGCCACCGTCGATGCGGTCGGCAGGCGCGATCCGGGCTACCTCGCCTGGTGCGTAGACAACGTGCGTCGCGATCCGCTGCTGGCGCAGGCGGCCGACTGCGTGCTCGACCATCTTGCGAAGGAGTTCGGCGTGCAGCGTCCGGCGCGTGGGAGCCTCTTCCGACCGTCGCCGGTCTCGTTCGATGGAGGCGCAGACTGATGTCACGCGCGCTCGCCGCCCTCGTGCTTACCGGCTCGATCGCAGCCGCCGCATGTGCGCCGAGCGCGCCGCCTGACGGTTCGCTGCCGTGCGATCCATCCATCGATGTGCAACGCGCCGCAGGTTTCGATCTCGCGCTCGAGGCGTCGCTTCCGCTCGCCGCATTCGCGGAGACACCGAGCACGGTCGACTCAGGTCGCGAGTGTTCGGAGAAGCGGCTCGGACCACTCTGGGGATCTGGGCTGCGCGAGCTCCGCTCAGCGGGGGCGATCTTCGAGCGGGAGAACCTCACTGGGTTCTCTGTGGTGACATATCAAGGCGTCGGCCTCACCCTCGACGCACTGGCCTACGCCTTCGAGCGCGGTGCTGCAACAGGACGGAAGACGCAGGATATCCGCATCGAGTCTGCGCCCGTGGGCACATGGGAGGGGAGTCGGATGACGCTGCTGAACGGGGACAGGCGGCAAGTGATCGTTCTCTTTCAGGTGGACGGCGAAGTCGATCAGGTCCGCGGACTGCTCACCTCTGATCTTTCAAACGAAGAGATCGAAAGCCTCCTCGCCCGATACGAGGCCGCACTCCGCTAGCGCAGCGCTACTTCGCGGCGAGCTCCTTCAGTCCGAAACGGGACTCGAGCTGTTCCGCCGTCTGGAAGCCAACGGCGCCAACCGGTTGCGCGCCTGCACCCTTGAAGAAGGCGATCGTGGGGATCGACATGATGTTGAACGCGCGCTGCAGGCTCGGGTTCTCGTCGACGTTCACCTTGACGACGTCCACCTTGCCGTCGTACTGCGCAGCGAGCTTCTCCAGTTCGGGGGCAACCAGCTTGCACGGGCCGCACCACGGGGCCCAGAAGTCGACGATCACGGGTCGCGGGGCGTTGGCAACGTCCGCTTCGAACGTCGCGTCGGTGGTGTGCTTGATCTCCGCCATCTTTTCCTTGCCTCCACATCAGCAGCGTGCTGCCGCCCTACCACCCTATCCTACCGACCTTCCGTGCCGAGGGTGCTCTGAGGCGGGGTAGGATGAGGTCATGACTGAACGTACGGCGCCGATCCGAGTCCTGATCGCCAAGCCTGGCCTCGACGGCCACGATCGCGGCGCGAAGGTGCTTGCGCGCGGCCTGCGCGACGAGGGCTTCGAGGTGATCTACACAGGCATCCGCCGCACCACCGAGGCGATCGTCGCCGCCGCCATCGAAGAGGATGTCGACGTCGTCGGCTGCTCGATCCTTTCAGGTGCGCACGCCACACTCCTGCCGAAGGTGGTCGC
>CAINCM010000053.1 GCA_903847005.1 uncultured Chloroflexota bacterium
CACGGCGCCGCCACGGAGTGGCGATCCGTCTGGCGCGGTCCCAGCGCGACTCGGCCTGCTGCCGCCACCGGAAGAGCCGGACGCGCTCGAAGCCTGGTATCTCAACCGCACGCCGTTCGATCGCGGTCCACTCGCCGGTGCCACGTGGCAGGGCGAGATCGATCGTGCCGTGCTCTGGCTCGATGCACTCCCATTCAGTGGACGTGCGGTCGAGCTCGGCGCAGGGATCGGTTTCTGGACGGTGCTCCTCGCGTCTCGTGGCGAAGTGAGCGCGTACGACGCGCGCGAGGATCGACTCACGCGCGCACGGCAGCGACTCCTGGCACACGGACTCAAGGCGCACCTTCATCCGCGCGGCCTTCTCGACGGCCCTGAGGGTGAGCCTGCGGGGCTCGTGCTGCTTCCGTTCGTGCTGAGTCAGCTTGCCGCGGAGCCGCGCGCGCAACAGGTGGAGGTGGCGCACAGCTGGCTCGCCAAAGGCGGACGCTTGGCGGTGATCGATCTTGCGCCGCCGAGCCTCGACCCCTCGACGCTGGAGCAGGCGACGAGCGAGATGCTCGGCGCACGGTTCAGTTCGATCGAATCAGAACCTCTCGGACGTCACTTGATCCTGATCAGCGCGCTCGCGAAGTAGTGTGTCGTCAGCGGACGCTGCTATTCGTGCAGCACATGAGAGTCGAGCAGTCGATTGAGAAGCTCGGCGATGCTCCCCGGAGTGAGCGCGGCGGGGCGCACTTCGGGAGAGCCTGAGACGGTGACGCCGAGGATCGGATCATCGCTGTTGCTCCCCGGATCGGCGGGCGTGCCTGCCACCGCGGCAAGTTCCGCCATCTGGTCTGCGGGAAGCGTGATTCGCTCCTCATAGTCCCCGTGGGTCATGATGGTCTTGCCGTCGGCGTACACCTCGACGCGCTCCTCCATCCCGTTCGACCATGAGCGCGTGGCGGTGTAGAGCAGGCTCGCGCTCGGCTCCGGCGTGGAGGTGCAGCCACCGACAAAGAGCAGCGCGGCGAGCCCGAACGCAAGCGACCTCAGGTTCATGCCCCAAGTATAGTTGGCACCATGAGAGAGCGTGATCGCGAGGAACTGGTGCTGTTGCAGGAGCAGCTCGCTCGGATGCGCGGCATGCTCGGGGCGTATTCGGCGCTCTTCTTCCGCCAGATCACGATCTGGGGCGTGGTCTCGCTGCTGATCCTCGCGCTCTCCGGCCTCAGTTCCGGCGCGCCGATCGGCTTCCTGCTCACGTTCGTTGTCCCGTTCGCGTTTCTCGAGGCCGGCTACACCTTCTACTACACGGTGTTCGCACGCAGGCACGCGGAGTTCATCGAACGGAGCATCAACGCGCGCTTCGGACGCACCGTGCTGCCGGCGCACCTGCTCGAATCGGCCTACTTCTATCCCCCAGACGCACCGAAGCTCTCCTTCCTCTCGTTCGCCCGGCTGAGCGGATACGGGAGCGTGATGACGATCGGCTACACCGTGGCGGCCGCCCTCCTCTGGGGGGCCGGACTCGACGAGGGCCTCGCCCAAGTCGCAGCAGGGGGGCTCGACCCGGCGCTCCTCTGGGCCGCGCTGATCTGGACGCTCGGCGTGACCGTCTATCTCCTCTGGCACTTCCTCGCCAAGCGAGATGAGAAGCGCCTCCTCGCCCAACTGAAGGCTTCCTACCCAGATGCGCTACGCTCTCGGAGCAGCGCACGCAGGTCGCGCTGATACCCACACCTTCAGCGTGCAGCGGCGGCAGTTAGTGGAGGAGTCGGCAGCGTGACCAGCCCAAAGAGCGGGACGAGCAGCACCGAGAACGTCACCCAGCTCGACCGAGTCACGATCCGATTCGCCGGCGACTCCGGCGACGGGATGCAGCTGACCGGGAGCCAGTTCACCGCCACCACCGCGCTCTTCGGCAACGACGTCTCCACGCTTCCGGACTTCCCTGCAGAGATCCGCGCGCCGGCCGGTTCGCTCCCCGGTGTCTCGGGATTCCAGATCAGCTTCTCGTCGGGCGATATCCATACGCCAGGCGACCGCCCCGATGTCTTGGTGGCGATGAACCCGGCCGCGCTGAAGGTGAACCTCGGCGACCTGGTGCCGGGCGGCGGAATCATCGTCAACACGGATGCCTTCAACGACATCAATCTGCGCAAGGCGGGATACGTGGCGGACCCGTTGCACGACGGTTCGCTGAAGGGGTACAACCTCTTCGAGATCCCCATGTCCACCCTGGTTGCCCGTGCATGCGACGGACTCGGGCTCAGCAGCAAGCAGGTCGAGCTCACCAAGAACTTCTTCGCCCTCGGCGTCATGTTCTGGCTCTACGAGCGCTCCATGGCGGCGACCGAGAAGTGGATTGCGGAGAAGTTTGCGGGCAAGGACGCCATCGCCGAGGCGAACAAGCGCGCGCTGAACGCCGGGTACGCGTTCGGCGAGACAACGGAGATCTTCCATACGCACTATCGCGTCCCGGCCGCGAAGCTGAAGCCCGGAACCTACCGCAACATCACAGGGAATGAGGCGACGGCGCTCGGATTCGTGACCGCGGCGAAGCTCGCCGAGCGCGATCTCTTCCTCGCCAGCTACCCGATCACGCCGGCGTCCGACATCTTGCATCAGCTCTCTGGATACAAGCACCTCGGCATCAAGACGGTGCAGTCGGAAGACGAGATCGCGGCGATCGGTGCCGCCGTCGGAGCCGCCTACGGCGGTGCGATGGGGATGACCACCACCTCGGGTCCGGGCATGGCGCTGAAAGCGGAGATGCTCGGCCTTGCGGTGATGGTGGAGCTGCCGCTGGTGGTGGTGGACGTGCAGCGCGCGGGCCCCTCCACGGGGATGCCGACCAAGACGGAGCAGGGCGATCTGTTGATGAGCATGTTCGGACGCAACTCGGACTCGCCGATCCCGGTGATCGCCCCGGCAACGCCAGTCGAGTGCTTCACGATGGCGATCGAAGCCTGGCGCATCGCACTCAAGCACATGACGCCGGTGGTCTACCTGAGCGACGCCTTCCTCGCCACCGGCGCCGAGCCGTGGAAGATTCCGCAGATCAGCGAGATGCCGTCCATCGCGGTGAAGAACGCACCGGAGTCGCAGGGAGGATTCCGCCCGTATCAGCGCGATCCGGAAACCCTTGCGCGACCATGGGCGGTACCGGGCACCAAGGGCCTCGAGCATCGCATCGGCGGACTCGAGAAGCTCGACGAGCTGGGCACCGTGAGCTACGACCCTGACAACCACCACCGCATGATGCTGCTGCGCGCGGAGAAGGTGGCGCGTGTCGCGCGCGACATTCCTAAAACCGAAGTCTGGGGCGATCCAACGGGCGACCTGCTCATCCTCGGCTGGGGTTCCACCTACGGGTCGATTCGTTCGGCGGTCGAGCGCCTGCGCGAGCGCGGCAAGCGCGTCAGCCACGCGCACCTGCGCTACCTGAATCCGCTCCCTGACGATCTCGGCGAGATCCTCCGGGGCTTCCAGCGCGTCCTCCTCCCCGAGTTGAACCTCGGACAGCTGCGCATGCTGCTGCGCGCCAAGTACCTCGTGGACATCGTCGGCTTCAACCTCGTGCGCGGGAAGCCGTTCCAGATCGGCGAGATCGAAGCGAAGGCCGAGTCGCTCCTCGGCGAGAGTGTGGAGGTGGGCAGGTGACGCAGAGCGAACTCCCCGTGCTGACCAAGAAGGACTTCGAGTCCGACCAGGATGTGCGCTGGTGCCCAGGCTGCGGCGACTACTCCATCTTGGCGCAGACGCAGAAGACCATGCCCGACTTCGGCGTCCCGAAAGAGAAGATCGTCTTCATCTCGGGGATCGGCTGCTCCGGTCGCCTTCCGTACTACATGAATACCTTCGGCTTCCACACCATCCACGGTCGCGCCGCCACCATCGCCACCGGCCTGAAGGGGGCCCGCCCCGACCTGATGGTCTGGGTGATCACGGGCGACGGCGACGCGCTCTCCATCGGCGGGAACCACCTGATCCACGCGATGCGCCGCAACGTGGACATGAAGATGATCATGTTCAACAACCGCATCTACGGCCTCACCAAGGGCCAGGCGTCGCCGACGTCGCCGATCGGAAAGAAGACCAAGTCCACGCCGATGGGCACGATCGAGACGCCGATCATCCCGCTCAACCTGGTCGCCGCCGCGGAGGCGAGCTTCATCGCACGTTCCGTCGACACGCACTCCGAGCACCTGCAGGAGATGATGCACCGCGCCGGCGAGCACACTGGCGCGGCCTTCCTCGAGGTGCTGCAGAACTGCAACATCTTCAACGACGGCGCATGGCGCGACTTCACCGACAAGTCCGTCAAAGAGGACCGCATGTTGGTGCTGAAGCACGGCGAGCCGATGATCTTCGGCGCCGAGAAGAACAAGGGGATCCGACTGAACGGGCTGCAGCCGGAGGTGGTGACGATCGGCGAGAACGGCGTCAGCGTTGCGGATCTCTGGGTGCACGACGAAACCGATCCAGATGCGTCGCGCACGCAGATCTTGAGCCGCATGTGGTGGCCGGACTTCCCCGTGCCGGTGGGCGTCTTCCGTCGCGTGCCACGACCCACGCACGATCAGCTCCTCGTCGAGCAGGTCGAGAGCGCGAAGGCGGCGCGCGCCGCCAAGGGCCCCGTCGACCTTCAGAAGCTCCTCGCCGCCGGGGAGACCTGGACGGTCTCGTGAGCGGGGCGGCGCAGGGCGCGCCACACCTCTACATCCTCGCCGACGATCTGATCTGGGCGACGAGACTCGCCGGCCAGGGACGCACCCTCGGCGCCAGCGTCGTGACGCTCAACGGCAGCGGCGATCTCGATGCGCTCGTTGCGCGCGGCGCAATTGGCGGGAGCGACCTGATCGCCATCGACACCACGGCACGTGGATTCGACCCGGCGGCGGCGGTGCGTGCCGCGGCGAGTGTCGGGCGCACCCTCGCCCTCGCCCAGCACGACGATCCTGAACTTCGCGCCACGCTCCTCGAGGCCGGGGCGCTGCGCGTGATGCCGTACCGCGCGCTCTTCGAGCGCGGACATGCGATCCTCGCGGAGTTGCTTCACCTGCCGCTCCCCGCTCCGGGGAGCCTGGAGGCACCGAGCGGAAGTGGAGGGCTAACGAGATGAGCGATCGAGCCGCAGAGATCAGCGCCGCGTACGCCGCCGCAACCCCGGGTCTCGGCGCCGGCCATGCGCTCGAGGCGCGCCTGATCGGCCCCGCCGCCTATGCCGCGCGACTCGTCGCCGCCCGCGATGCGGTGAACGATGCGGGCGTCGACGCCGCGCTGATCGGTTTCGGCGCGGACATGCGCTACCTCATCGGCTACGCCGCCCCCGCGCTGGAGCGGCTCACGATGCTCGTCGTCCCTGCGCGCGGCGAGGCGACGCTGATCGTGCCGCGGCTCGAAGCGGGGATGGCCGGCGACGCACCGGCGATGCGCGGCGGCTCTGTCGCCACCGTCCCGTTCGGCGAAACGGACGATCCGTTCGCGCTCGTTGCCCGTGCCGTGCGCACGGGTGCCCGTGGCGGAGGCGCGCCGCTCAAGGTGGCGCTCTCGGACCGACTCTGGGCAACCTTTGTCCTTCGAATCGAGAGTGCACTCGCCGCAGGCAGCGGGCGTCCAGAGCTGCGACTCGCCTCAGAAGTGATCGGTCGGCTGCGCACCGTGAAGTCGGCGGAAGAGTCGGCACTCTTGCGCGCCGCAGGTCGCGCCGTCGACAGCGTGGTGATGGCGATCACGAGCGGGAAGCTCGTGGGGAGGACGGAGAACGACGTGGCACGCGAGGTGCGCGAGCGGCTCACCGGTGCCGGCCACGAGGTTGCCTCGTTCGCCATCGTCGGCTCCGGGAAGAACTCCGCCTCGCCGCATCACGAGGCCTCATCCAAGGTGATCGAGGCGGGCGACGCGATCGTGTTGGACATCGGCGGCCAGTTCGGCGGATACGGCTCCGACACCACGCGAACGATCTGGGTGACGGGACCGAACGGTGCCGTTCCGCCCACGGACGACTTCCTGCACCGCTACGCGATCTTGAAGCGCGCGCATCAGGCGGCGACCGACCACGTGAAACCGGGCGTGAGCTGCGAGTCGGTCGACGCGGCGGCGCGTGCCGTCATCGACGGCGCAGGTCTCGGCGAGCGCTTCTTCCACCGCACCGGCCACGGGATCGGGCTCGAGGAGCACGAGGATCCGTACATCGTGAAGGGGAATGCCACGACGCTCGTGCCAGGGCACGCCTTCAGCATCGAGCCTGGGATCTACGTCGAAGGGTTGAACGGCGCGCGAATCGAGGACATCGTCCTCTGCGGCGACGCCGCGGTGGATCAACTGAACAACACGGGCCGCGACCTGTACGTGGTGCCGGGGTGAGCGACGCCCCCGCCTCCAACCCGCCGCAACAGCAGCAGAAGCAGGCGACCGCCGCGCAGCTGCGCCGCATCGCAAAGGCGAGGCCATACGTTCCCATCCACGAGATTCGCCGAACATACGGACTTCCGGGCGACGAAGACCTGACGGTGAAGATCGCAACCCCGGATGGCGATGCATGGATCGGCCTTCCGCCGCGCGAGGCGAAGCTGGTCGAACAGCTCGTGCAGCAGGGTGAGATCGGCCTGATCTTCCATGAGATGCCGCGGGCGCGCGTGGTGCTCGGTCTTCACGGCTCCACGCTGCACGCGTAGCCGATCAGCGCACCAGCACCCCTTCGCTCGCAAGCAGCGCGCGCTTGAACGCGATCGGGTCGCGCCCACCCGGACGCCATCCTCGATCCGCTGCACCGCCATATCCACCGATCCCGTTTGCCGCCACGACGCGGTGACAGGGGAGGAGGATCGGGATCGGGTTCTTGCCGAGCGCCGAACCGACGGCCCGAGCGGCGCGCGGTGAGCCAGCGGCGGCGGCGAGTTGTCCGTAGCTGACCACGCGTCCTCTGCGAACCTTCGCGAGCGCCGCCAGCACCATTCGCTCGAAGGGCGACGAACCTGAGAAGTCGCAGGCGGCAGCGATCTCGCGTGCGCTGGCAGTGCCGTCGGTCGCTCGCCGCATCAGCCGCGACACGTCAGCCGCGGTGCGGATCGGTCCGAGCGGACGTCGATCGCCTGCGGTCGCGGGTGCGACCGCGGCGGCGCGGGGATCGAGGCTGATCGCGCGGATGCGCCCGTTGGCGAGCAGGACGGGGAGCGGTCCCCACGGGCTGCGCCAGGTGACCGTGCGCGCCGCAGTGCCTGCCTCTCTCCCCATGCCGGGAGCCTACCGCGCGGATGTGAGGTATACTCCCCAGGAGTATGCAGAACAGCGGCGTTCCAACGGCTGGCGAGGTGCGGGAGACGGCGGAGATCGCGCTTCCGATCGTTGGCATGACCTGCGCCTCATGCGTGAATCGCATCGATCGATTCCTGCGCAAGGCCGAGGGCGTCAGCGAGGTGAGCGTCAACCTTGCCACCGAAAGCGCAACCATCCGCTATCTCCCCGAGCTGACCGGCGCCGCCGATCTCGCCCAGGTCGTCGCGAACGCCGGCTACGAAGTCCCCGCCGCCGCCCTCGCACTCGCGGGCCGCGAGCACGACGGCGATCGCGAGGCGGCGCGCGAGGCGCTCGAAGCGGCGCGCGTTGCCGCGCGCGAACGCGAGAAGCGCGCGCTGTTGCGCGACGGTATCGGGGCCACCGTATTCGGATTCGCCGCCATGGCGCTGATGCTCCAGCCCTGGTTCCTCATCTCCATGGAGCGCATCAACTGGATCTTGATCCTTCCCACCACGATCGTGCAGTTCGGCGTGGGCTGGAGATTCCATTCGCGAGCCCTGCGCGCGCTGCGTCACGGCAGCCTCACCATGGAGACGCTCGTCAGCCTCGGCACCACCTCCGCGTGGGCATGGTCTGTTGTCATCACCCTCTTCCACGATCAGCTGATGCGCATCGGCGTGCCGGCACACGCAACGTGGGATGCCGCCGCACTCATCCTCGGTTTTGTTGCGCTCGGTCGCTGGCTCGAGGCGCGCGCCAAGGACGCATCCACCAGCGCGGTGCGCAGCCTGCTCGCGCTGCGGCCGGAGAGTGCCGAACTGCTCACGAGCGCAAGCGATCCGGTGGGCCGAAGCGTTCCGCGCACCAGCGTGATCGCTGGGGACCTGCTCCTCGTCCGTCCCGGTGGTCGCATCCCTGTCGATGGCGTGATCATCAGCGGTCGCGCGGCGATCGACGAATCACTCCTCACCGGCGAGTCCGCTCCGGTCGAGCGCGGCGAGGGGGAGCGTGTCGTTGCCGGTGCGCTGTTGACCGATGCGCCGCTCGTCATGCGCGCCACCGCGGTAGGCGAGGGGACGACGCTCGCCCGCATCGTCGCCGCGGTCGAGAAGGCGCAGGCGTCGAAGCCGGCGATCGCACGACTCGCCGATCGGATCTCCGAGATCTTCGTCCCCACGATCATCCTGATCGCCATCATCACCTTTGTCGGCTGGTATCTCTTCGGCGCAGAGCCGAAGCTCGTGCGTGCGGTCGCCACGGCGATCGCCGTCCTCGTGGTCGCCTGCCCCTGCGCGATGGGCCTCGCCACGCC
>CAINCM010000054.1 GCA_903847005.1 uncultured Chloroflexota bacterium
GCCGAGGCGACGCGCGCGATCGCGGAGTTCGCGGTCGTCGGTGACTACGACGATCCGGTCGGCCCGACTCAAATCTGGCCGCCCCACCGCCTCGATGATGCGATCGTCTGCCGAGCGCCCACCGCCGTCGCGAAAGACCTCGAGCGTGGCGTTGCGCGGGAGGGTGCGGTGGATTGCGGATTCGTACGCGCGCAGTCGCACATCGTCCCATCCACCGACAAGGTTGTTCCCGTCGACGAGCACGCGCTCCGCTCGCACGAGCAGCTTCCACTCCTGATCTACCATCTCATGATGCTCCTCTGCGTCGACCTCGATGGCGTCCTCTACCGTGGCAGCGAGCCGATCCCGGGGGTCGGTTCGCTCCTGACGGAGCGCGTTGCTGCGGGTGACCGCGTGGCGTACATCACCAACAACAGCTTCCTTCGCCGTGATGAGTATCGCGCGCGGATCGAATCGTGTGGCGCCCCCTTCTCCGACGCCACGCTGTTCACCGCGGTTGACCTCACCGCGGCACGCTTTCGTGCGGCTGGCGCGCAGAAGATCCTGGTCTACGGCGCGGCGGGCCTCGTCGACGAGCTGCGAGCGGCGGACCTGGACGCGCGGGCCACGACGGAGCTTGGGGACGAAGCGGCACTCGCCGCCTGGGGCGCGGACGGTGTCTGCGTGGGACTGCATCGCCACGCCACGCAGCGGGAGCTCGCGCTTGCGACCGCCGCGCTGCGGGCGGGGGCACGTTTCATCACGCCGAATCGCGATGCCGCCTACCCAGATCCCGGTGAGCTGACGCCAGGCACCGGTGCCGCAGTGGCGGCGCTCGAGGCGGCGAGCGGGGTGCGTGCGGAGGTGGTGGGGAAGCCGGCGCCCGACCTGATCCTCGCGGCGGCGGATGCTGCGAACGCGGCGCGCGAGGAGGTTGTGATGATCGGCGATTCACTCGCGACTGATATCGCCGCAGCGGAGGCCGCGGGCGTTCGCTCGGTGTTGATGTTGACCGGCGTCACCAGCGATGCGGAGGCGGCGCGTGCTGCGACGGCGGGAGGTGCGGCGCGTCCAACGTGCGTGGCGCGCAACGCTCGGGAACTTGCCGAACTGTTGGCGGAGTTGCGCGCGAACTGATCGCCTTACGCGCCGCCGAGCGCGGTGAGCGCGATGTGCGTGCCAAAGGCGATGATTAGGAGCTGGCCGACCAACCGCGATGCGCTTACGGCTCGCTCCGGGAGGAGTCGACCCGCCGCCGCGCCGATCGCGCCGAGAAGCAGCTGCCACGAGAGGCTTGCCCCCGCGGCACCGAGCGTGAATGCCAGCGCGAGGAGCGGATCGCTCCCGATGCCAGGGAGCCCGACGGCGAGTGCAAGGAAGTAGAGCACCGTTGCAGGGTTCAGCGCGGTCAGTGCGATGAAGCGAAGATAGAGTTGCAGCGCGCTGCCGCGCACGCGGGGATCGTTCAGGTTTGCGATCGCACCGCCGCGGCCTCGCCAGAGTCCGTAGAGGCCTCGCGCGCCGATCGAGATCAGGACGCCACCCGAGATCAACTGGAGCGGTAGGAGCGCGCCTGCTAGTAGTTGGCTGAGGGTGCCGCCGATGAAGAGGGCGGCGGCGCAGTAGACCAGATCCACCGTGGCGGCGCCGGCTCCCGCGGCGAGCCCGCGACGAAGGCCCCCCGCCATCCCCGTCTCGATGATGAGCA
>CAINCM010000055.1 GCA_903847005.1 uncultured Chloroflexota bacterium
GTCTTGCGCCGGCTCGGCGGGCTCCTCCCTGTCTGGCGCGGAACGAGTGGCATCGAGACGCATCTGAACGCGGTGAGCGCCGTCTTCCAGGCCGGCGCCCACTACGCAGTGATGCCGGAGGGTGGAACGAGTGGCCCGCCAGATCGGTTTGCCGAGTTTCGTCCGGGCGCCGCGGTGATCGGCATGCGCACAGGAGTGCCAGTCGTTCCGATCGTCTTCCGTTTTCACAACCGTCGCATCGGCCTGCCGCGCATCGAGGTGATCGGCCTGCCAGATGTGCGTGTGCTGGAGCCGGGAGTCACTCCGCCGGCGCCCGGGTCACGCGAGGAGTTGACGTTCGCGGCGGCGTGGAGCGATGCGCTCGCTGATCGCATGGAGCGGGTCTGGCGCGAAGGGATAAGATCCGTGGCATGAGCAGCGAGCAAGTGTGCCCCTTCCTCGCCATCGCAACCGATTCGAGCAAGCGTCTCCCTTCAGCGCACATCACGCACGCCTGCTACGCGCAGCGCCCCGCGCAACAGATCGAACTCGACCATCAGGGCGCGTACTGTCTCGCGACGACGTTCGCCACCTGTCCGTCGTTTGTTGCCTGGGCAGCACGCGAAGCGGCGCAACCGATCGTGGCGACGGTGTCGCTCTCCACAGAGGAGCTCGCCGCCGCATCTCGCAGCGATGATGACCCGGCAGTGCAGGGCGCTGACGACGGCACGATCTGGTCGGCGGCGAAGGTCTCCTCCGCGAACGTTGCCGCACCGGGCCAAGAGGCGGACGACGAACGTGCGCGGGTGCTTCCGCTCCACCACCGACGCAGTCTGGATGACGAGCTGCCGAAGACGCTGATCAGGCTCCCGCGCGCGTTGAGCAGCCTGCGCAGCTTCGGCGCACTGCTGGTGCTGGCCGGTGTGATCCTCTTCGCGACTCCGTCGATCTTGAAGGGGTTCGGGGGCCTGCTGAGCGGGATCGGCCAGGAGCCCTCGCCGAGCGCAAGCGCGACACCCGAGGCGAGTATTGCGCCGACGCCGACCCCGACTCCGGCCCCTGTGATCCACGTGGTGAAGAGCGGAGACACACTCTTCGAGATCAGCCAGGAGTACAAGGTGAGCGTGGATGCGATCCTCGGCGCCAATCCCCAGGTTGGGAATCCGAACAACTTGAAGATCGGAGAGCAGCTGGTGATCCCGAACGTTCTTCCCAACGTGGAGATCTCTCCGAGCGCAGCGCCGTAGGCGGGTCTTGGTCCTGCGCGGCGACGTGCGCCGCTACTCCTTGGCGGGGGAGAGGTTGATCGAGGTGATCTTGCCGGCCTCGACCTTGATCGTGGCGTCGAGCTTGTGGCTCTTTGCGCCTGGTCGGACCACGAGGATGTCGCACTCCACCTGGTGACCCGTATCCTTGATTTCGCCTGGGATCATTCGCAGGCCTTTGTCTGCGCGGAGGAACCAACCGCCGACGCGCTCGACGCCCTTGAGCATCTGCACCCCTTCACCGACATGGATTCGCATCTCCACGCGCTCTTCCATGAGCTTGAGCGCCCCGTCGCGGTTGTCCGCGTTCAGCAGCTCGAAAAAGGCATCGGTAGTGTCCTGGGCGCCCATGCGCTGATGGTACCCTGCCGCGATGAACTCTGATCGGCTCGACGCGGCGGGCCTCCTCGCCCGCTTCGCCGCCTTGCATCCCGTTGCGGCAACGGCGACCGGCATCCACGACCACGATGGCGCGTGGGATGGGGTCGGGCCGGCGGCAGACGCGCGCGTGGTGGCATGGGTAGACGAGGAGACGGCTCGCCTCAAGCGCATCGCGGAGGCCGATCTTGACCGAGATGATCGTGCGGATCGAGATCTGGCACTCGCCACCCTGGCCGCGATTCGATTCGAGCGCACCGAGATTCGCACCACGGCGTGGGATCCGCTCAACACCGTGGCGACGGTCGGCGGTGGACTCTTCCCGCTGATCGCGCGCACCTTCGGGAGCCGAGAGCGGCGCGCGAAAGATCTTGCCTCGCGTCTGAGCGCGCTCCCGCACGCGCTTGAGGAGGCGATCGACGCCCTTGTCGGCGTCCCCGAGCTGCGCGTTGCGGCGGATGACGGTGCGCCGCGTCGCGCCGGCGAGGCGGCTCCGAGTGGCGAGCTGACGCTCCCCGCGCGACCGATCAGTCGACTGCACACCGAGACTGCGATCGAACAGGCGGCGGGGATCGCCGAGCTCGCAGAGATGGGCGTCGAGGTCTACGGAGATGAAC
>CAINCM010000056.1 GCA_903847005.1 uncultured Chloroflexota bacterium
CTCAACGCCCCGCTCAAGTAGCGGCGCGTCGTGGGAGAATCGTACGCATGTTGAAGGCATCGCGACCGGCACCGCTCGATCCCGCGGCGATCGCCGCCGTCCGCCGCCCGTTCGACGAGGCGGACATGTTCCCGCCGAAGGTCTATCACGATCAAGCAATCTTCGACTGGGAGTCTCAAGAGATCTTCCGCCACGAGTGGCGCTGCGTCGGCCGCGAAGAGGAGACGCCGAACGTCGGCTCCTACCGCCTGCTCGAGTTCGCCGGCGAGCAGGTGATCATCTCGCGCGGTGAGGACAACCGGCTCCACGCCTTCATCAACGCCTGCCGGCACCGCGGCGCCACGCTCATCGAGGGACCGCAGGACGGAAAGCCGGAGTGCGGCGAGGCGAAGAAGATCGTCTGCCCGTATCACGCCTGGGTCTACGGACCTGATGGGAAGCTGCTCAAGGCGAAGCACACCGACGACCTGAAGCGATTCGACCCCGCGCAATACGACCTGGTCCCGCTTCGGTGCGAGACGTGGCAGGGCTTCGTCTTCCTGACGCTGGACCGAGAGGCGGAGCCGCTTCTCAGCTACCTGGACGATCTCGTGGAGGTCTTCTCACGGTTCGAGTTTGCGCCGCTGCGACTCGCGAAGCGCGAGGTGTACGACGTTGCCGCGAACTGGAAGATCCTCGTCGAGAACTACTCCGAGTGCTATCACTGTCCGGGCGTGCACCCGCAGCTCAACGCCCTCACGCCGTACGATCTTGGCGAAGACATTCCCGCGCGCGGCATGTGGAAGGGTGGCTGGCAGCCGCTCGTCGGCGAAGCGCTCACCATGGGACTCGACAAAGGTTCGCATGAGCGACCGTGGTTGAAGGGGATGACCGAGATCGATGCGAAGCGCATCCAGTACTTCGCCGTCTGGCCGAACCTCCTCCTCTCGCTGCATCCCGACTACCTCATGGTGCACATGATCGAACCGCTCAGCCCAGGTCGATCGCGCGTGGTCTGCGACTGGTTCGTGCATCCGGACACGATGAAGCTTGCCAACTACGACTTCTCGGACGCGCACGGCTTCTGGGACATGACGAATCGCCAAGACTGGCACGTCTGCGAACTTCAGCAGCGCGGCACCGCCTCCGCCATGCTCCCGCCCGGTCGCTACAGCGAACTCGAGGCGAGCGTGCAGGCCTTCGACCTGATGGTGGCCGACCGCTACGCAGCCGACGGGAAGCGCACCGCACGCGGCTGGGCGGCGGGACTCGCGCCCGGCGACATGGATGGGATCGACTTCAGCGATCGCCAGGCGGCGCGCGCCGCGATCGCCGCAAAGCTCAACGCCTCCGTCGAAACGCGCTAGCAGCGCGGCGGTCGAGCCCCTGGCATCAGGACGGTTGAGCGCACCGCGTCAGGCGAGATCACCGCGTCAGGCGATGGTGTCGAGCTGCTCTCCGGCCGGGCTCGAAGGACCCTGTTCGCGCCCGATGATCTTGAAGCGCTGATCGGGCAGCTGCAGCGGCGCGCGCTCCAGCGCGGCGCGCGCCAACAGTTCGCCGACGGCCGGTGCCTGCTTGTAGCCGTGACCCGAACCACCACCCGCGATCCAGACGCGCGGATTCTCTGGGTGGTGATCGAGGACGTAGTGCCAGGTCAGTGTGCGCTCGTGTTGGCAGGCGCGACTCTCCTTGAGCGGCGCGTCCAGGAGCGCGGGGAAGCGGATGCCGGCGCGCTGTCGCGCAACCTGCAGCGACTCGTCCGCCGCCGCGCTAGGCCACGTCGCATCGGGGTTGAAAGATCCGGCGTCGAAGTCTGGTCCGACCTTGGCGCCGTGTCCGCGCTCATCCGGGATGCCCCACACGCCGACACCGGCGTCGATCCACGTGGGGATCTCGCCGACGCCCATTCCCGTCACATCGAAATAGGCAACATCTCTGCGCACCGGCGTGATCTCCGCTGGTGTATCCGCGCCGACAAGATCGGGGAAGAGCCCGGGGAGCGACGAACCCGCCGCCCAGACCACCGCGCCCGCGGAGATCGGCGTGCCGCTCGCGTCGAGCGCGCTGCCGTCTTTCGCCGGTCGCGCGCGTCCCTGCACCAGCGCGCCGCCCGCCTGCACGAAGGCGCGCGAAGCGGCGCGCACGCCGTTCGCGGCGCGCAGGAAGCCTGCGGTCGGTTCGTAGAGGACCGAGGCGAGTGCGGCTGGGCTCATCGCCGGCCAGCGCTTCACGGCCTCGTCCGCGCTGATCCGCTCATGCGGCACACCCGCAGCGTGCAGCCGCCGCTCTGACTCCGCCTCCCAGAGGCCGAGATCGGAGACGCACCAGGCGACGCCGCTCTCGACAAAGAGCTCCTCGCCGCTCATC
>CAINCM010000057.1 GCA_903847005.1 uncultured Chloroflexota bacterium
GATACCAGAACTCCATTCGCAGCTCCTTGCGACCGCGCGCAAACTCCTCCCACTCCTCTCGCGTGGTGAGCCAGAGCTCGTTCGGCGCGATCGTGAGTGCCACCGCGGCAGATGTCGCCCAGGCGCGCAGTCGGGCGTTCAGCTGCGGTGCCGATGGCTCCATCACGGTGAGCCGCGCGAAGGGGCCGTGGGTTCGTGCAGCATCGAGCCCCTCTTCGAACGTCGCCGATCGGATGAGGTCGACGCGAAGTCCTTTCGCGCGCATCTCGGCGGCGAACTCTCGACCGGCGGCGCGCTGCGCGACGAGCGCCTGGACGTGTCGCGGTGCCGGCTGCGCGTCGCGCGATTCGACCATGATGATCCGCACGGGTGCGCCGGTCTGCAACGCGACGTGCACCGGACCAACCTGGTCGGTGAGCTGATCTGGAAGCACCAGGATGTGCGCGGGTTCGGTCATCGGGCGGCGCGGCAGGCGTCGCTGCAGTACTTCACCTCGCTCCAGACTCGCGCCCAGCGACGCCGCCATGAGAAGGGTCGGCCGCACGCGACGCAGATCTTCTCAGCGCGCAGGCTCGGCGGGACGTGACGCGAAGCGGCATGCGCATCGCGCGCGCGATCTTTACTCGCCACGAGGTGCAGGAAGTCCCTTGATCGCGCGGGAGTAGGCGTCGAGCGTCCGTGCGCGCGCCTCCGCGTGATCGACGATCGGCGCCGGATACTGCACGCCGAGGGTGATGCCGGCTGCGGCGAGGGCCGCGGGGTGCGCCCACGGTGCGTGAGCGGCGGGAGCCTTCAACCCCGCAAGTTCGGGGAGCCAGCGACGAACGTAGGCACCGTCGGGGTCGAAGTTCCCCGCCTGGGTGACCGGATTGAAGATGCGGAAATAAGGCTGTGCGTCGGTCCCGCTCCCGGCGGACCACTGCCACCCGCCGTTGTTTGCGGCCACATCTCCGTCCACGAGGTGCTGCAGGAAGTGCGCCTCTCCCTTGCGCCAGTCGACCAGCAGATCCTTGGTCAAGAACGAGGCGGTGATCATGCGCGCACGGTTGTGCATGAAGCCACTCGCATGAAGCTGTCGCATGGCGGCATCCACGATCGGATATCCCGTGCGCCCTTCGCGCCACGCGTCGAACGGTTCGTCGCGCTCATCCCACCGAATCGCGTCGTAGGCGGGCTTCCACGACGACCGCGCCGCGTGTGGCGCGTGCCAGAGCACCTGCGTGTAGAAGTCGCGCCACGCGATCTGGCTCACCCAGAGCCGTTCGCCTGATCGCTCTCCAGCACGTTCGGGACGCAACGGCAGGAGTCGGGCAACGAGTTCTCGTGGCGAGAGAAGGCCGAGGTGCAACGCCGCGGAGAGTCGACTCGTCCCCTGTTCGTCTGCAAGCGTGTTGCGACGTGCCGCATAGCCGTTGACTCCATCGCCGCGCGCCCCTGCAATCCAACGGTCCGCCGCCTCGCGCGCCGCCCGCTCCCCCGGCAACGGGAGCAGCTCGATGCGCGCGGTCGGCTGCGATGACTTCGCCAGCGCGGTGGCGTTCGGACGCAACGAGGCTGGGAGCGTCAGTGTCGGTGGTGCGGGGAGTCTCGGTGGGA
>CAINCM010000058.1 GCA_903847005.1 uncultured Chloroflexota bacterium
CGCTCTGCGCCTCCACGATCTTCGGGAGCGAGAGGGTGCCGGTCAGGATGATGATGCCCACGACGGAGAGCGTCAGGGGGATCTCGTAGCTGATCGCCTGCGCTGCGGCCCGGATGCCGCCGAGAAGCGAATACTTGTTGAACGAAGACCAGCCCGCCATCATCAGGCCCACCACGCCGAGTCCGCCGATCGCGAAGAAGTAGAGGAGGCCAAACTCGAGTCCGACACTCGTGAGGTCCGGTGCGAACGGAATGACCATGATCGTCATGAAACTCGCCAGGTAGACGACGACGGGTGCAAGCGTGAAGACAGGCACGTCGACGCTCGGCGGCGTGTAGTCCTCTTTCATCAGCACCTTGAGCCCGTGCACCACGCTCATCACGGCGCCGGCCGGACCGATGCGATCCGGGCCGATGCGCAGATTCATCAGCGCGATGATCTTCATCTCCATGTAGATCAAGAGGAACGCCACGGGCACGGTGATCAAGAACGTGATGACCGAGGCGGCGAGGAAGCGGACGATGGGCAGATTCGCGCCGATCGTCGCGCCGATGAACGGCCCTGCAACGACGAGGAGTGCGGTGATCGCCGCGCCGCCGACGGAGAGGAGCGGCAAGAGGATTGCCAACGCGCGTCCACCCGGTGTCATGCGCGACCACGCCATCTGTGCGCCGCTCACTTGTCCACCCCGCCCATCACCGGATCGAGGCTCGCCATCACCGCCATGGTGTCTGCGATCAGGTTGCCGCGCGTGAGCGGGCCGACCAGCTGCAGGTGAACGAACGACGGGTCGTGGATGCGCATGCGGAACGGTTGATCCGTGCCGTCGGAGACGGCGTAGACGCCGTAGATGCCGCGCGGTCCCTCTACGGCGCCGAAGGCGCGGCCCGGACGCGGGCGGAGCAGGCGCGGAAGCTTCGCCATCACCGGACCGTCAGGCATCTCGTGGAGCACCTGGTCGATGATGCGGATCGATTCGCGGATCTCGTCGATTCGGACCATGTAGCGCGCAAGCGAGTCGCCTTCGTCTCGCGTTGGCACGTTGAATTCGAGTTCTGGATAGACCAGGTACGGGCGATCGCGACGCAGATCGAACGGCACGCCGGTTGCGCGGAGGTTCGGTCCGGTGACGCCCATGCGCAGTGCGGTTGCCGCATCGAGCTTGCCGAGGCCGCGCGTACGTCGAACGAAGATTTCGTTCTCGTTCATCAGCCCGAGGTTCGAATCGATCTGCGCCGCTGCCCGACTCATCCAGTTGCCGAGTCGGCTCATGAACTCGTGGTTGAGATCGCCGTTGACGCCGCCGATGCGGTAGTAGTTGTAGAGCAGCTTCTGGCCGGTGAGCGCCGCGAGCATGTCCACGATCTCGTCGCGCTCGATGAACGACCAGAGGATCGGCGTGATGCCGCCGAGATCGAGCGCCATCCACCCCTGGAAGAGGGTGTGGCTTGCGATGCGGTTCAGCTCCATGGTGAGGACGCGAATGTACTGGGCGCGACGCGGGACCTCGACGTCCATCAGCTTCTCGAAGGCGGCGACGGGGGCGGCCTCGCAGAAGAGCGAGGCGACGTACTCGAGCGGGTCGGTGTAGCAGATCGCCTGGTGGTAGTCGGCGTTCTCGCAGAGCTTCTCGACGCCGCGGTGCAGGTATCCGAGCACCGGATCGAGGTCGACGACCTGCTCGCCATTCACCTTGACGACGATGCGAAGCACCCCGTGCGTGGACGGGTGCTGCGGGCCCATGTTGATGAACATCTCGCCGTCGCGAAGGTTCAGGAACTCCGCCTGTCGCTCCGTCTGCGCGGTCGGTGCGGGCTCGTACCACTCGGAGGCGGCGGGGATCGCGATCCTCGGATCGTCGAGCGACGGCTTGGTCAGCGGCGTGGTCACGACTATGCCCCGGGGCTCTTTCGCAGCGCCGTGCCGCGCGTGGCGTCAGCGGGCGTGCCCACGCGCTCCATGTTGCGGACGCCGGCGGCAGGAGAGCGCGACGCGTCGTCTGCAAGATAGAAATCCTTCCGCAGCGGGTGGCTCGCGTAGTCTTGCGGCATGTAGATGCGACGAAGGTCGCGATTCCCTTCAAAGACGATGCCGAACATGTCGTACGCCTCGCGCTCCATCCACTCCGCGCCCGGCCAGAGCGAGACGAGCGAGTTCACGCGCGGCGCGCTTCGGCCAAGCGCTGCTCGCCCCCGTCCGTCAACGATTCGACGAAACCGAGATTCGTGTCAGCATCGCCGACGCCGTCCCGACGCTGCGCGCGTTGCACGATGAGCCGGCGTTCGCCTTCGAG
>CAINCM010000059.1 GCA_903847005.1 uncultured Chloroflexota bacterium
CGCAGCGCACTGCTCGCCGACGGGTGGCAAGAGGAGAGCGACGGTGTGCTGGCAAAGCTTGGGACGCGCCTCGAGGCGGAGATCTTGGTTCGCGACGGCGTCAGCTCGCGCCTCAGCGCCGCTCAGTCGATCGCAGATCAGGCTGCGGAGTGCGGTTTCTCGATCACGGTTTCCGCCCAGCCGTATCGGAGCGAGATCCTTCCACGGCTCCAGTATCCGGGTGACTTCGATGCCTACATCGGAAGCTGGCAGTGGAGCCTGGATCCAGACGACTCTGATCTGTTCCTTTCCACCGCCTGCCCCACTGAAGAGGCACCTGCTGGAAAGAACATCGCATGCTGGCAGAACGAACGCGCGGACGTCCTGCTGCGCCAAGCGGCAACCGGTTCCAGCGAAGAGGTTCGGGCCCCGATCTATGCAGAGTTTCAGGCACTGCGACGAAGCGAACGTCCCTATCTTTTGCTTTGGGCAGACGCCGGGTATACACTCTTGGACGAAAGGTTCACGTGGCCAACGCGAGACGCGGACGCTGCAAGCCCGCTCTACGCATGGTCACTCGAACTGTGGAGTGAAGAGTAGGGGGAACCGATGGGCGAGGCGATCACGCGAAGCATCCCTCCCGAGCTTTCGATCGACGTGCAGGCGGTCCACGCGACCCTGCGTGCCTTCATCAAGGATCAGTTCAGGAAGATCGGCGCGGAGAACGCAATCCTTGGACTCTCTGGGGGGATCGACTCGGCGCTCGTTGGGTTCTTGACCGCTGACGCCATCGGACCAGATCGCCTCCGCACGTACATCTTGCCGTACCGAACGTCGGCGCCGAGCTCTCGCGAAGACGCTCTCGCCGTGGCACAGGCGCTTGGATGCAGTGTCACGGAGGTGCCGATCAGCGCAGGAGTCGATGCGGTTGAGGCGTCGCTGCCGGGCGGGGCACCGATCACGGCGATTCAGCGCGGCAACATTGCGGCGCGCATGCGCATGATCACCCTCTACCACGAGTCGGCTCGCCACAACGGGATCGTCATGGGCACGGGAAACAAGTCAGAGGGGGCGATCGGCTACACCACGCTTCATGGCGATGCTGCCTGCGCCATCAATCCGATCGGTGACCTATACAAGAGCCAGGTTCGTGCGCTCGCCGCACATCTTGGAGTTCCCGAAGCGATCTTGACGAAGGCACCGAGTGCGGACCTCTGGCCCGGCCAGACCGACGAGAGCGAGGGCGGCTTTGACTATCCGACGCTCGATCGAATCCTCTTCCGGCTGGTGGATCAAGGAGCGAGCCACGCCTCGGTCGTCGCCGATGGGTTCGACGGGGAACTCGTCGCCCGCATCCAGAAGATGATTGCCGCGTCGCAGTTCAAGCGGGAGATGCCGCCCTTCCCGAAGATCACGCGATAGACCCGCCCAGGTCGTTGCCTGACGATGAGTGACGGTCGAGGTGGAGGCGCAGTCCCCGGGGCGCTGCACATCGTCTCCACGCCGATCGGAAACCTGGCCGATCTCTCGCCACGAGCCGCGGCCGTGTTGGGCGAGGTTGCCCTCGTGCTTGCGGAGGATACGCGCGTCGCGCGCGTCCTCCTCTCGTCCATCGGAGTGAGTCGCGAACCCGCGTCGCTCCCTGGCTTCGAAGAGACCGACCGGATCGCTCCGATCATCGGGCGACTCCTGCAGGGAGATTCGGTCGCGCTCATCAGCGATGCGGGCACTCCGCTCATCAGCGACCCTGGTCAGCAGCTGGTTCGAGCGGCGATCTCCGCCAACATCCGCGTGATCCCGATCCCCGGCCCTTCGGCTCTGCTCGCGGCGGTTGTCGCCTCCGGGATCGCTGGCGCGCGTTGGAGCTTTGAGGGATTCCTTCCGCGAAACGGAGCAGAACGCCGACGCGTGATCGGTGCACTTGCCGCAGATGAACGCGCAAGCGTCGTCTTTGAGGCTGGAAACCGTGTCGCGGCGACGTTGCGTGACCTTGCGGAGGCGGCGGGCGGGGATCGTCCTGCCGCGCTCTGTCGGGAGCTCACCAAGATCCACGAAGAGATTCGACGTGGCGGCCTCGCCGATCTCGCCGCACTGGTCGAATCGGGAGAGATCGATGGTCGCGGCGAGTTTGTCATCGTGCTCGGTGAGTCGTTGGAACCACTGACCGATCCCGACGCCGAGGGAGCGTTTCCTGCGGCACTTGTTGCAGTCCAACAGCGGATGGCCGAGGGGGCTTCGCGCAGCGCAGCCGTGCGCGAGATCGCTGCCGCCTGGAAACTCGATCGGCGCCGACTCTGGTCGCTGGCACACCGCGACGCGGCCGAGGGGGAGTAGCCGCTCGGCCGCGTGCAGTCTATGCGCGAGCCGGCGCGATCACTTCTCCGTACTCGGCCTCACCTAGATCCGTCGGCTCTGCCCCTTGGGTGACGGGCTCTGCGCTTGGCGGTTTCGGTCCGAGAAATTCCAGCCGGTTCACGATCACCTCGGTCATCCAGCGGCGTGCCCCCTCGCTCTCCCACTCATGGGTCTTGAGCTTTCCATCGACGGCAACGAGCGACCCGGCCTGCAGATGGTTCGCCGCGATCTCCGCAAGCTTCTCCCAGAAGACAAGTCGATGGAACTCGGTTCGCTCCTCGCCGCCACGGTAGTCATGGCTGGCGAGGCTCCCCACGGCTACCTTGGTCCCCGACGGGAGTGTCTTGATCTCCACTGGCTTGGTCATCCGACCGGCCAGCATCACCTTGTTCATCTCCGCTCCTCTCCCGAGGCGGGCCCCAAGGGGGCTCCCCCCTGCGCTACAGCCCGCTTCGTTCACGAAGCATCCCCCTCCGCGCATACGGCGGGCGTATCGTGTGCGACACTCCAACGCGATGCGGTACTACCTGACGACAGCCATCGCGTATGCCAACAACAAGCCGGGCCTGCACACGCTCTATGAGGTGATCGGGGCGGATGTGATCGCCCGTTGGCGGCGCATGGGTGGCGATGAGGTGCGCTTCCTCACCGGCACGGACGAGTACTCGGTCAACATCGCCGCCCGCGCAGCGGAGGAGGGGCTCACCCCAAAGGCGTTCGTCGACAAGAACGTCACCCTCTTCCAGGAGAGCGAAGCGCTCCTTCTCATCGCTCCCGATCGGTTCATCCGCACGACGGATGCCGACCACGCGCACGCAGCGCAGGAGATGGTGCGCCGGTCCTACGCGGCAGGAGACATCTACTTGGGAACGTATGAGGGCTGGTACTGCCCGAACGAAGGTTTCCGTGCCGAAGCTGATGTCGTCGACGAGGGGGGTGTCAGCGTCTGCCCGAATCATCCTGGGGTGCCACTGCAGTGGCTCAAGGAGAGGAACTGGTTCTTCCGGCTGAGTGCGTATCAGGAGCGCCTTGAGGCCTGGCTCACGCAGGAGCCGTCGCCGGTGCAGCCCGAGTACCGCCGCAACGAGATGCTCGGATTCATCCGACAGGGCCTTGAGGACTTCTCCATCAGTCGCGAAGGCGCGACCTGGGGTATTCCGTTCCCGATCCGCGAGGATGGATCGAGTGCGCTGCGCGCGGATGGCAGCGGCGACCCAGTGGCGGGGACCATCTACGTCTGGTACGACGCGCTCATCAACTATCTCACCGGCGCCGGCTTCCCAGCCGATCCGAAGGGTGCACCGTGGTGGCCAGCAGATCTTCACATCATCGGCAAGGACATCAACAGATTCCACTCCGTCTTCTGGCCGGCGATGCTCTGGAGCGCGGGACTTGAAGCGCCGAAGCGCATCTGGGTGCACGGATGGCTCCTCTCCAGTGGCGAGCGTATGAGCAAGAGTCGCGGCAACTTCCTCGATCCGAACAGCGCCGCTGCGGCACTCGGCGCCGATGGCGTGCGCTTTGTTGCGCTGCGCGAGGTCCCGTTCGACGGCGATGGAGAGGTGAGCTGGGATTCGATCATTCGTCGCTACAACTCGGAGCTCGCGAACGACTTTGGGAACCTCGTCAATCGTGCAACGACCATGGCGAGCCGTGCATTCGGCACGGTGGCGCCGGCCCCTCGCACCGCGGCGCTCGCGCCACTTGCAGCCGAATGGGAGTCGGCACGGACGAAGAGCGAGGCGGCGATGGAGGAGCTCGCACTCCACCAATGGATCGGTGCCCTCTGGGAGTTCGTCGGTGCGGCGAATCGATTCGTGGATACGGAGAAGCCCTGGGAGTTGGCCAAAGCTGCGAAGGGCGGAGACACCGAGGCGCGCGAGCGACTCTCGGGTGTCTTGGGCGACCTCCTTGAGTCCTGCCGACTCGTGGCGTTGTATGCGGCTCCCGTGATCCCTGTGACAGCGGAGAAGATCTGGACACTTCTCGGCCATGCGTGGCCGTTCGATGCCGCTGGCCACGGGAGCACCACGCGCGCGGCACTCGGAGGGTGGGGGAGCGCTGCAGCGACTGGGGCGCTCGGGGATCCGGTCCCACTCTTCCCGCGCCTCGAGTCAGATGAGCAGCCAGTTTCCGCTGACTGACGCGCACGGCCATCTGCAGGCCGATCGCTTCGATGCTGATCGTGTCGAGGTGATCGCGCGCCTGCGGAGTGCCGGGATGACGCGCCTCCTGGTTCCCTCGTGGGACGTTGCGAGCTCGCATGGCGCGGTTGAGATCGCGCGCGAGCACGTTTGGATGGACGCTGCGATCGGCATCCATCCACATCATGCCTCTGCTGCGGCGAGCCACCGTGCCGCCCTGTTGGCGCGTGCAACCGAGCCCGAGATCGTTGCGATCGGGGAGACGGGGATCGACACAAAGCGCAACTACGCACCGCTCGCAGATCAGATCGCGAACCTCGAGGCCCACATCGACGTTGCGGTACAGCTTGGCAAGCCGCTCATCCTGCACTGCCGATCTGCGGGAGAGGGTGACGACGCACAGCGTCAGCTAATGAAGACGCTGAGGGAGTCGCCGATCGGGGCCCCCGGCGGTGCTGCTGCGTTCGAGGGGCGAGCGCCATTCATCTTGCACAGCGCATCGGGGAGCCAGGGCTACATCGAGGAGGGACTCGCGCTCGGCGGCATGATCTCCGTTTCTGGGCTCGCCTTTCGCCCCGAGGAACGTGCCACGGCCGAGTGGATCCGCATCGTTCCGGCCCACCGACTCCTGACGGAGACCGACGCGCCGTGGCTGAGCATGCCTGGTGCCCCTGACCCGAGCCGCAACGAGCCTGCGAATGTCGCCCTCACCTTGGCCTGGATTGCGGCACGGCGCGGCGAGGGGGTGGGCGAACTTGCGGCCGCGATCAGCGCCACCTACGACCGCGCCTTTCCCCGCCACCGGCCACGCTCAGTCTGAGCGTGGTGTTGGCACTCGACGGCCGAGAGTGCTAACATCGCCCCAAGCGCACAAGGGCGTGCGTATGAGAAGACTCGCAGCGGGCGTGGCCCCAGCTGCCAAGTAGGAGGTTAACCATGGCGAAGAAGGCATCACTCCGTCCCCTCGGCGACCGGGTGGTCGTGAAGCCAGTCCCTCGCGACGAGAAGACGGCGAGCGGGATCATCCTTCCCGACACCGCGCAGGAGAAGCCGCAAGAGGGCGAAGTCGTATCCGTCGGTCCCGGTCGCATCCTCGATGACGGGAAGCGCGAGCCGATCGACGTGAAGGTGGGGGATCGCGTCCTCCACGCGAAGTACGCCGGCACCGAGTTCAAGCTCGATGGCGCGGAGTACCTGATCGTCGGCGCGAAGGACATCCTTGCGATCGTCGAATAGCCACGTTTGAGTTTTGGCAAGCAGAGCAAGAAAGTAGAGGTGCAGAATGGCAAAGCAGGTCGTATTTGACGAAGCGGCGCGTCGCGCGCTCAAGCGCGGGATCGACAAGCTCGCCGACACGGTGAAGGTCACCATCGGTCCAAAGGGTCGCAATGTGGTGCTCGACAAGAAGTTCGGCGCACCGACCATCACCAACGACGGCGTGACGATCGCGCGCGACATCGAGCTGGATGATCACTTCGAGAACATGGGCGCCCAACTGCTCAAGGAGGTCGCCACCAAGACGGACGATGTCGCCGGAGACGGAACCACCACCGCGGTGGTGCTCGGACAGGCGCTCGTCACCGAGGGACTTCGCAACGTCGCCGCGGGCGCAAACCCGATGGTGATCAAGCGCGGGCTCGACAAGGCGGTCGCTGCCGTCGTGGCAGAGATCAAGTCGCACTCGCGCAAGGTCGACACGCGCGAGCAGATCGCCGCCGTCGCCTCCATCTCCGCCGCAGACCCGAGCGTCGGCGAACTGATCGCCGAAGTGATGGGAAAGGTCGGAAAGGACGGCGTGATCACCGTCGAGGAGGGGCAGTCGCTCGGCCTCGACAAGGAGTACACGGAAGGGATGCAGTTCGATCGCGGCTACATCTCCGCCTACTTCGTCACGAATGCGGATCGGATGGAGGCGCAGCTGGACAATCCTGCGATCCTCATCACCGACAAGAAGATCTCCGCAGTGCAGGATGCACTGCCCGCGCTCGAGAAGGCGGTCGGCACCGGTCGACCGCTCCTGATCGTCGCAGAGGACGTCGACGGTGAGGCGCTCGCCACGCTCGTGGTGAACAAGATTCGCGGCACCGTGCAGGTGCTCGCGGTGAAGGCGCCTGGGTTCGGCGATCGTCGCAAGGAGATGCTCCGCGACATCGCGGTGCTCACCGGCGGCACCGTGATCTCCGAAGAGGTCGGCCGCAAGCTCGACAGCGTGACCGCCGAGGATCTTGGATCGGCCCGACGCGTGGTCTCCTCCAAGGACAACACCACGATCGTCGACGGTTCGGGAAAGGCGGCCGAGATCAAGGCGCGCATGGCGCAGATCAAGGCGCAGATCGAGGAGACCACGTCGGACTACGACAAGGAGAAGCTCCAGGAGCGCCTGGCGAAGCTCTCCGGCGGAGTCGCCGTGATCAAGGTCGGTGCCGCAACCGAGGTCGAACTCAAGGAGAAGAAGCACCGCATCGAGGATGCGCTCTCGACGACCCGCGCGGCCGTCGAAGAGGGGATCGTCGCGGGCGGTGGCACGACGCTCCTTCAGGCCCGTGCGTCGCTCGAGAAGCTGAAGCTCGAAGGCGACGAGCAGGTTGGCGTCGACATCGTTCGACGTGCCCTCGAGGCACCAGCTCGCCAGATTGCCGAGAATGCGGGCGCTCGCGGCGACGTGGTGATCGAGGCGATCTTGAAGGCGAAGCGCGGGACCGGTTTCGATGCATCGACCG
>CAINCM010000060.1 GCA_903847005.1 uncultured Chloroflexota bacterium
AGGTCGATGCACTCGAGGCGACGCTGCTGGCGGCATCCAACACGAGCGGCACGCCGGACCGCGTGGTCGCTGCCGCAGCGGACCTGCATCTCGCAGCAGGGCGTCTCGCCGCGTGGCTCGGCGGCCCGGTGCGCATCGTGGAGATCGCTGCCGATGGGGGGCGACTCACCCTCGGGTCACCAGACCGTGCCGCAACGAGCTTCGATGTCCCGGGTGCGGCACTTGTTCCCGCCGATCCCACAGAGCGCCGCCGACGCTGCGACGGCGTCCTCGCACTGCTCGGCCGCACGGATCGTTCGACGGTGGCCGACCTGCTTGGCGACCTTGCCGACGCACCGCTCCGCGACCGGGATGATGAGCGTGATCAGGTGCGCGCTGCGGCAACGGCGGATGCGCTGCGACGCCTCGCAGAGCTCTTGGCCGACGAGGATCTTGGCGATCTTGATGTGGAGGGTGCGCCGCTTCTGATCGTTGGCGCTGCCGCAAGCCTGATCGCGACGGGGACGCTTCCACTCGGTGTGGTCGCTCCGCTGATCCCGCCCGGACGCACGCGGATCCTGCTCGAACCGTACGGGATCTTCGCCGCACTTGGGGTGGCGGCGCTGGATGAT
Source organism: uncultured Chloroflexota bacterium (assembly GCA_903847005.1). Taxonomy (GTDB): domain Bacteria; phylum Chloroflexota; class Limnocylindria; order Limnocylindrales; family Limnocylindraceae; genus Limnocylindrus. The sequence continues at coordinate 612 of CAINCM010000060.1, forward strand.
CGATGGGTCGACGCTGCGCTCGCCACGCTCGCCGGCGACCTGCTCCTGTCGGGTGGCGATCTCGTGCGAATCGATGGCGTTGACGGAGATGAGATCCAGATCGAGACCTCCCGCAGCACGGTCACGTTCGAGTGCGACTCACTCTTTCCGCTGGGGCTTCGCTCAAGCGAACAGGAGCAGGTGCGCGTCAGGCGCGGAGACCAAGAGGCCGCGTTCACGCTCCACGGCGGCATCGCCCGCGCCGCGATCGTCTTCGGCGATGCGCGCATCCAACCTCACGACGTGCAGAGCGGAAGTCTCTCCGCCGCGATCGCCGCCGCAACCATCGCCGAACCGATCCCTGCACCGATCGGTCTCCTGCCCACAGGACCTGGCGCTCGCGGGGTGTTCGGGGGGCGTCAGCTGCTCGGCGACCTTGTCGAAGGGGAGGTGCATTACAGCGAGGGTGAGCCAGAGGGGTCCGGTTGGGAGCATGCGGTCGCTGCAGGACTTCTGGCGGTTGGGAGCGCCTCCCCGGAGACGGTGCTGCGTGCACGCGCAGTCGGCGTGCGCGGCGTCATCGTGCACGGACTCAGCGATGGCGAGCGCGATGCGCTCAGCTCATCGCTTGAGCGCCGAATCGCCGCTGCCGTGGCCACCGAACCGTTCGGTTTGATCATCATGACGCCGCGTCGCTCCGTTGCGGAAAGTTCGGAGCGGATGATGCAGTTGCTGCGTCGACTCAACGGGGAGCGCGTGCGCTTCAGCGGCGACCCTGTGGGAATCGTCGCGCACGGCGTCGCCGTCGAGCGCGGGGCGGGAGATGTGCTCGTCATCGGAGGCATCCACGAGGGGCGTTCTGGCGTCTGGGAGGGGCTCGCCGACCCGCGCGCCGACGATCCGCTCGGTGCGGTACGGATCGACGGAGCGCTCTGCGCCGTGCCGCTTGGTGATCTGCAGCGCCTCACCGCGTGAGCTCGTTTCTGATCCAACTCGGAAGCCTGGCGGCGACGCGGCGGCTCGGTTCAATCATCGCAGGGCTCCTCCGCCCGGGCGATCGACTCTTCCTGGTCGGCGAGATCGGCTCGGGAAAGACCACGTTGGCGCGCGCGGTCGGCGATGCGCTGCGCGCTGAACCGCCGCTCACGTCACCGACCTTCATCTTGGTCTCTGAACATCGAGGGACGCTTCCGATCTGGCACGCCGATGCGTACCGACTCCCGTCTGGGAGCGATCCTTTTTCCAATGGACTCATCGACGAGCGCCATACGGCAGGCGTGACGATCGTCGAGTGGCCCGAGCAGGTGGAGTGGCCGATCCGAGGCGGTGGAGAGGCCCACCTGGAAGTTTCGCTCGTCGCGGGAGCGAGCGATGGCGCCCGAGTCGCCACCGTGAAGGCCGGCGATGCGGAACGCGCGCGAGGCCTTCGGGCC
>CAINCM010000061.1 GCA_903847005.1 uncultured Chloroflexota bacterium
CTTCGGGTGGGTGACCGCATCGGTGCCACCCTTGAGTACCGCAACCTCTCACCTGAGGCCCGTGAACGCTCTCGCGTCCGTGGCATCCAAGGCGCGGCTCGGACGTACAGCGTCACCCTCCTCTCGCGCGGCGGTCCTCTTGAATGGCTGCGAGGTCGGATCGGAGATGACCTCGAACGAGTGATCCCTGCGCCTGCCGGCGGGCTGGCCGCTGCGATCGTCGTCGGCTTGCGGGAGCGGGTGGATGAGCGACTGGCCGACGCGTTCACCGCCACCGGTCTCGGTCACGTCGTCGCGCTCTCTGGATGGAATGTCGCCATCACCATGGCGGTTGCCGATCGTGCGCTCCGTCGTATTTCACTACGACGTCGTCGGTGGTCTCTCATCCTCATTGCCCTCGTCTACGGACTTTTTGCTGGCGCGAGTGCGAGCGTGATTCGCGCGAGCGTCATGAGTGCGGCAGCACTCGTTGCAGCATCGAGTGGTCGACGCGGCGCCGGTGCGGTCGCCCTCTCACACGCCATGCTTGCACTCTTGATCATTGATCCGGCGATTGCCTATGACGCCGGATTCCGCCTCTCCGCACTTGCCACGGCTGGCCTCCTAGCAAAGAGCGCGGAATGGTCTGGAGCGGCGATCAGGTTCACACCTCACCTCCCTCGGCTCGCGCAACGACCGTGGTCTCTGATCGCCGAGGATGTCGGCGTCAGCTTCGCGGCACAGGCGGCAACAATCGGCGTGGTCGTCGCGCTGTTCGGACGCGTCGCTCTCTGGTCGATCCCACTCACCCTTCTGATCGCACCCCTGATCCCAGCAGCGACCGGTGCATCGCTTCTCGCGATTCTGGCGGGGGAGATCGCCCCACTCTTCAACGGCCCCCTCTCACTCGCACCGAGCCTTCTCGCCCTCCCAGCGAGCGCCCTCTTCAGGGCTGCCACGTGGATCGCCGAGACGGGATCGCAGCTGCCACTTGCCGACCTTGTCGTCCCGCGCTCAGCAACCTTCGCGGTCGGTGCCGGGCTCTCGCTGCTTGGGTTCATGTCACTCGCGCGCACGAAGTCGTCACCGCCGCCGCAGACGGCCGAACCGACGCTTGGTCTATCGAGGCGCATCTCAGCCGCTGCCGGAGTGATCATCCTGCTCGTGAGCTCCCTCCTCTCAATTGGAAACAGCGCCGCCCCGAGTTCGCTTCGGATCTCGGTGCTCGATGTTGGACAAGGAGACGCAATCCTCGTCGAGCTCCAGGGTCGACGGATGCTCATCGATGGTGGCCCCGATCCCGCACGTCTCGCCGTCGAACTCGACGCGCTGGTTCCCTCATGGGATCGAAAGATCGACGTGCTCGTCGCGAGCCACCCGCACGAAGACCATCTCGCCGGCCTCCCGCGTCTTCTCGATCGCTACCAAATTCGATCGATCCTCGGCGCAGAGACGCGTGGCGGAGGTCCAGCATCTGCAAGCTGGAGCGAACTCTTGCGGGACCGCCAAGTGAGTTATCACACGGTCACCACTGGCACCTCGTTCATGCTCGGTTCGGCCCGACTTGAGGTGCTCTGGCCGGACCATGCCGCACTCAGGTATGAACCGTCCGATGGTGGACGCGCGCTCAACAACCGCTCGATTGTCCTCCATCTAGACATCGCAGGGTTCTCGGCGCTGTTCACCGGCGACATCGAGTCCGATGTTGACGCGCTCGTCGCAAGGCGGCTCAAGGCACCTGTGGACCTGCTCAAGGCACCACATCACGGCAGCGCAACCGCCTCAAGCAGGTCGCTGCTTAAGATCGCCGACCCGCGCCTCTCGGTGGTTTCGGTCGGCGAACAAAACAGCTACGGCCATCCCGCGGCGGCAACGATCGATCGTCTCGGGGAGAGAGGAGGTTCTGTCTTGCGCACGGATCGTGACGGGACTGTTTCCGTCACCGTGAACGCTGCAGGCATCAAGGTGGAGACTGGTGCGGGCGAACAACAACTGCCAACGCGAGCGCAGATTGGGAGGCGCGCGCTGTGGGGCACGTTGAGACGGGACGCACCCGATGCCATCTGGCCGCCAATCCAGCGCTTGAGCGCGGATGTCGACGTGCCTGGAGGTTGTCCGCTCCCACCCGCTACCATCCGCGCATGGCAAGGCCAACCAATCCTGCAGTACTCCTCGCCTGGGGGGACGACCTTCTTCTGATAGAGGAGGCGGTAGATCGGCTCGCCACGGGGCTGGCGGGAAGTGGGGCCGGCGCGCCAGACCGCGTACGACTGAAGGCGGAGGGGCGCGGCTCGGGGAACGGCAGCGCCGTGCTCGCGGACCTCGCGCAACGGCTCGCCACGGGTGGGCTCTTCGGCGGCGGGACGCTCGCGGTGGTCGCGGGAGCCGGTCGGCTCTCAGCGACCAAGGAGCTGCGCGCAGGCGTGGCGGCCGCACTCGCCAACATTGCACCCGGCAATGCGGTCGCGCTCATCGACCAGCGCGCGCGTCGACCGAACCTCAGAGGGTTGCGACCAGAGGGACCAGGTGAGCTGGGTGAACTTGTCAAAGATGTTGGCGGTGCGGTGATCGATTGCATCTCCCCCGGGCCCGGTGAACTTGCATCGTGGATCCTGCAGCGGGCCAAGGCCGCAGGGCGGGAGATCGCAGGAGATGCGGCGAAGGAGATCTCCGAGAGGCTCGGCGCGGAGGTGCGCGAACCAGACCTCGACCGGAGCGGCATGCGCATGACAGCGGCGATCGAACTCGAAAAGCTCATGCTCGCCATCCCTACCGGCACGATCTCCGTGCGAGCAGTCGATGCGCTCGTGGCAGATCGCGGGGTCGGCTCGCTCTTCGCGTTTGCCGATGCGATCGTGGCACGGAGTGGCTCGCTGACCGCGAAGCATCTTGGCCGCGCAATCAGCGAACCGGGCCCCATGGTCGTCTCGACGCTGCACAGGAAGCTGCGCGATCTTGCGCAGATCCATGGCGCCGTGCTGGAAGAGGGGC
>CAINCM010000062.1 GCA_903847005.1 uncultured Chloroflexota bacterium
CGATCGCCGATCAGATCGGGATGTACGCCACGCTGCTCAACGATCCGCAGCGCATCACTCGCGACCTTGCCATCTACCAGGCGGTCGACGCCGCCAACGTCCAGCGGGTGTCGCGCCAGTATCTCGGCAACGAGCGGATCGTGCTCTGGTACGAACCCGCGGAGGCGGACTGAGCGCAACGCGTCCCGGACCAGGTGCGAGCCGGCCGTACCGCTTCCCGCGCGCGATCCAAGGGGAGACCGCGAACGGGTTGCGGATCATCGTGCTCCCCATGCCAGCACGGCCGCTTGCGTCGGCGCAACTGATCCTTCCGAGCGGTGCCTCCGCGGAGTCGCGCGAGAGATCGGGCATCACCGCGGCGCTCGCTCGACTCCTGACCGAAGGTGGAGAGCGACACGATGCGGACGCACTGGTTGAGGCGAGCGAGCTCCTCGGCGCAAAGATCAGTGCGGATGCTGGCTGGGAGAGCCTCGTCGTTGGCGCAACGCTTCCCGCGGGTCGACTGGCGGGAATCCTCGAACTGATCGCAGAGATCGTCCTCGCACCGCGACTGCCAGCGCGCGAGATCGAGCGCGTCAAGGCGCTGCGCCTCGCCGCCATCGATCAGGCGCACGCAAGTCCGCGCGCTCGGGCAAGCGAGGCACTGATCGCGGCAATCTACGATCCGAGTGCGGCGTATTCGCGACCGGCTGGCGGCACCCGCGAGAGTGTCGCCGCGATCGATCGAACGGCGCTCCTGGAACGACACGATCAGATGCTCGCCGCCGGCCGCCCGACGATCGTGATCGCGGGAGAGCTGGACCCCGCGGCAACGATCCGTGCCGTGCAGGAGAGTCCACTCGCTGCACTCACCGGCGGGAGCGCATCGGCGAGCGGGAAAGCCGATGCCGCCTCTTCGGCGAGTGGCGAGCGCGATGGTGCACCGCATCTCCTGCTGCTCGATCGCCCTGGCTCTGTGCAGTCTGAGCTGCGCATCGGTCGCATCGGTCGCTCGCGTCTCGATCCGCTCTTCCACGCTGCGCTCGTCCACTCCGAGATCCTCGGCGGGCTCTTCGGGTCGCGCCTGAATCGCGTGCTGCGGGAGGAGAAGGGGTACACGTACGGTGCCGCCGCAGGTTTCGAATTCCGCCGCGGTCGTGGACCGTTCACCGCGCGCACGGCGGTGGAGAGTTCCGTCACCGCAGACGCGCTCACTGAGGCACGGACGCAGCTCGGTTCGCTCGCAACTGACCCTGCAACGGAGGAGGAGCTTGCTGCGGCGCGACGGTATCTTCGCGGCACCTTCCCGCTCCGATTCGGAACTCCAGCAGCCGTGGCGGGTGCGGTCGTCGCTCTTGTTGCAAACGATCTCGCGGTTGACGAGCTGGATCGTTTTCAAGCTTCAGTCGATGCGGTCCCGCCTCGCGCCGTGGGACAGGTGGCGGAGGAGCTGGCGGCGGAGCAAGAGCGCATCGTCGTCGTTGGCGACGCCGCCTCTATCGCAGCGCCGTTGCGCGACGCAGGCTTTGAGGTGGAGGTTCGCAGCGAACCGGCGAAGGGAGAGTCCTAGGTGATTGCGATCATCGGCAGCCCGGTCGCAGCCCAGGCCGCGGATGGGTCGCATCTCGCCGCTGGTCTCGGCGTTCGCGTGGCACGTCACCTCGTGCGCGAGGGAGAGCGGGTGGAGGTGATCGGCCGGATCGGAGCGGACCGAGTCGGCGAAGAGTTGACGCTATCGCTTGCACGCGATGACATCGGACACGTTGCCCTGATGCGCGACGCCGCACTCGCCACGCCGGTGGGTCCGAGCGCGCGTGGAGTTGCGCTCGATCGGGGCGACGCGCAGCTCGGGCTCAGGTATCTGACCAGCTACGCCGCCGTGCTCCTGATCGACCCGGCGAGCGACGCACTGATC
>CAINCM010000063.1 GCA_903847005.1 uncultured Chloroflexota bacterium
CGATGGAGTCCTTCCCGCCGGAAAAGAGCAGGCAGGGGCGCTCCATCTCCGCCGCGACCTCGCGGAAGATGTGGATGCTCTCCGCTTCGAGTGCGGCGAGCTGACTGATGACGTGCCCTTTCACGGGGTGGCCTCGGTGACTCTACTCATCGTGCTGATTCTGCCGCACCCGCGCCGCTCGCACCTGACCCGCTCACGCGTCCCGGCCCGAAGCCCGCGGCGTCGAGGAGCGCACGCACCTCGTCGGCGCGGTCAGGGTGGCAGACCAGAAGGTCTGGGAGGAGCAGCTCAACGCCGTTGTACCTGAGCGGCGAACCGTCGAGTCGTGTGGCAACCAGACCCGCCGCCAGCGCCACCGCAACCGGGGCTGCCGAGTCCCACTGATATTGGCCGCCCGCGTGGAGGTAGACGTCAACCTCGCCAGTCACCACCGCCATCACCTTGACCCCAGCGGAGCCCATCGGGACGAGCGTCGCTGATCCCGACTCCTCCAGCGCCGCGATGAACGCCGGCGGTCGCGTGCGACTGACCGCAACGCGCAGCGTGCCGGCCGGACTGGGTGGAACCTCTGGCGGCGCGTCGCTGCGGTAGATCACGCCGCGCGCAGGCAGCCCCACGACACCGAACGTCAGTCCCTGCCCACGCTCCCAGAGCGCAATGTGTACGGCAAAGTCGTCGCGCCATACGCCGGCGTTGTCTCGTTCGCCAAACTCGCGCGTGCCGTCGAGCGGATCGACGATCCAGACTCGATCGGCGCGGATCCGGCGCGGATCATCTGCCGCCTCCTCCGAGAGGATGGCATCGTCCACTCGACTGTTTGCAATCAGCTCCACAATGGCGCGGTTCGCATCTCGATCGCCCGCGGCGCGGAGCGCATCGGCATCGAGGGTTGCATCCTCCATGGTGTCCGTTGCTGCACCCTGGCGGAGTCGGAGCAGCAGTTCGCCAGCGAGGGTGGCGGCCTCCGTTGCGATCTCTGCGTCGAACCGGTTTCTCATCATCAAGGGTCAGGTTAGGGGGTAATCTGACGAGATGCGAGAAGAGCCGCCGCGCGAAGGGGAGCCAACACACGTCATCCTTGATTCGGCAGGGGTCGACCTGCTGGAGCTTGTCCGCCTCGGTGCGCTGCCTGACCGCGCGCTTCAGCGCTACCTCGCCAACAACACCGCGGTGCTCCTCTGCGACGAGGAGAACACCCCGCTCAGCGAACTCTCTGCAAGTGGAGTGACGCACCTTCGACCGCTGGCAGCAGGGGTGGGCCCCGCATGGAGCCGCGCCCTGCGTCAGCCTGTCGCAATCGCGGCTCAACACGCTGGTCCGACCGTCGCGCTGGTGGCACACCTTCCGCCTTCCAACGCCGAGCTCGATGCACTCGCGGTGCGCGTGACGGACATCGACGCAACGCGAATCTTGCTCTGCGCACTCATTTCTCGTGCGCCAGCGCCGGACGGCGAGGTCCAGCCATCTGGGCTGATCCGTGCGCTCACGTCGGCTGCGGAAGGCATGAGGAGCTCGCTCCCAAC
>CAINCM010000064.1 GCA_903847005.1 uncultured Chloroflexota bacterium
CGCCACCGCCAAGAGCGTGGTGATCGCCTACGACCGACGCTTCGGCTCGGAAGAGTTCGCGATTGCTGCTGCCGAAATCTTGCTCGCCCACGGCATCCCCGTTGCCTATTCGCGCACCGACGTGCCCACGCAGATGGCCTCCTACGAGGTGGTGATGCGCGGCGCGGCGATGGGCGTCGTGATCACCGCCAGTCACAACCCCTGGATGGACAACGGATTCAAGGTGAAGGCGCCCTCGGGGGCGGCCGCTGGGCCGGAGCTGCTGAAGCGCATCGAGACGGAAGTCGCCACGACCCGCGGGCCAGAGTTGAGCGGACGCCCGTTTGCAGACGCGGAGGCGGCGGGCTTGGTCGAGCGATACGACCCGTATCCCGGCTACAAGAAGTTTGTCGAGCGCAACCTCGACCTTGCGCACCTCGCCGCCCAACCGCTCAGCATCATGGTCGACCCGGTCTACGGCGCAGGCGCCGGCTGGATCGGCAGGCTGCTCGCGGGAGGCACGCTGCGCGTCACCGAGATGCGCAGCGAGCGGAATCCGTGGTTCGGCGGCGTGAATCCAGAGCCGATTCGTCCGCACATCGACCCCGTGCTCGACGCGATGCGCGGCGGCGGATACGACCTTGGCCTGCTCTTGGACGGCGATGCGGATCGCGCGGGGGCGGTCACCGAGCAGGGCGTCTTCATCCATCAGCTGCAGGCGTTCGGACTCCTTGCCTATTACATGCTCGAGCACAAGAAGGATCTGCGGCCGATCGTGAAGACGGTCAACGAGAGCTCCATGGGGGAGCGACTCGGCGCGCACTATGGCGCGAAGGTCTTCGAGACGCCGGTCGGCTTCAAGTACGTGGGGCCGAAGATGATCGAGACGGGCGCATCCATGGGCGGCGAAGAGTCGGGTGGCTATGGATTTGCGATGCACCTCCCCGAGCGCGATGGCATCTTCGCCGACCTCCTCCTCCTCGACCTTCTCGTCCGCGAGCGCGCCCTCGGCCGGAAGAGCATGAGCGAGGTGCTCGCGCACGTGCAGTCGATCGGCGGCGAGTCGCACTACCTGCGCGTCGACGTGCACATTCCGCGCGGTGAATACCCCGCGGTGAAGGAGCGGCTCGCGACCCATCTTGTGGCCGCGCCGCCGAGCACGCTCGGCGCACACCCTGTGCGCGCCGTCCCGCTCTCCACCGGCGACGGCGTGAAGTTCTTCACCTCGGACGAGAGCTGGCTGCTGGTGCGCTTCAGCGGCACCGAGCCGCTGGTTCGCGTCTACGCCGAAGCGACGAGCGCCGCGCTTCGCGACGAACTGCTCGCGATCGGCGAGCGGCTCGCGCGCGGCTGATCGCCGCACGCGCGCGCACCTAGCGCACCCAGTCCCACCCGAGGAGCGTGAGTCGCGCCGCATCGAGGTGCACCTCGAGCGGCCGTCCGTCTGCGAACGCACCGCGCACCCGCCAGGCGAGTTGGCGTGGTGTGTCGAGCAACTCTTCGTCGCCTGCCATTGCGCCGTGGTGCACCCAGCCGAGTCGCGGCACGCCAACGAGTGACGCACCAGTCGGGAGGAGTGCGAGTGCGGCGGCTCGCGCCTCTGCCGCACTGCGAAGCGCAGCAGGGCGCGCCGCAAGTGCGCTCTCTTCGATCGCGATGCCGACGAGCGCGCCGGATGCGGACATGACGACGCGCGTGCCGTCGCCTGGGACAGGGACGCCGTTCACGCTCCGCTCCCAGAGCACGACGCGTCGCTCCGCCACGCTGCTGATGATCGGCGTGCCTCGCGGCAGCGTGAGGCGGAGCGAGGCAAGGTGGAGGAGCGCGCGACTTCGAAGCCCGGCACTGCTGAGTGCCGCACCTGCGTACGGCGTGTTCGCGCGCGCGAGCGATCGAAGGTCGCCGCCAGGCGTGCGCTGAATCGTGAGGAGCGCCACGCCGCCCGCGTTCACGAGTCGCTGTTCGATTCGCTCCTCTCCGGACTCCAGCGTGATCAGCGATCCGGGCTCTGCGAGCAGGCCGGCGGTGTTCAGCGGTTCGAGCAGTGCGCCGGCGATGCTCGTGATCGGCGGAAGGAGCGCTGCCGCATCGCGGGCGGGCAGCGGTGTGGACGGCTCCGGGCCCGTCGCCTGCGTGCGGCTTGGCGCGAGCGCGCCAGTCGGTGCGGCACAGGCGGCGGCGATCAGGAGCGGAAGGAGCACTCGTGTGCGACGGATGCAGGGTGAATCAAACACTTTTCGAACCCTCCGGGGCGGTGGCGGGCGGCGTTGGGACGAGGTCGTAGCTCCCCCACCAGTCGGGGAGGAGGTCCACGGCGGCGTAGCCGCTGAGGAGCGCCGCATCGAAGGCGGCCCCCGCTGTTGCGCCGCGCCGGAGCGCACGCCAGAAGCTGCTCTCGAATCGCACGATGGCGCGCACCCAGGCAACGCCGCTGTAGCCCACGTAGAAACTGCGCGGTCCAACCGCAGCGGGCGCACTCTTCTGCGTGGCAATCCCGAACGCGCCGGGGAGCTTGGAGATCCGCTCGCCGTTGTAGCAGGTGGAGACGAAGGCGAGTGTCATCGGCGCGGCGCCACTCCGCGCCTTGATGATCTGCGGGGCGATCACCGTGGGCGCGTTGTCGCAACGTCCGCCATCCACGCGAAAGCCAGAGGAGCGTCGCCGCGCGGCAGCATCGTAG